>DAHUXU010000521.1 GCA_027307005.1 Gemmatimonadota bacterium | reverse complement strand
TGCCGCCTGTGCTGCGCGTCGACAGCCGCTCGATCTGGCTGAACGGTTCAAAGATGTGACCGAGATGTTCCGGAGCGATGCCAATGCCGGTGTCGCGGACGTCGATCATGACTTCATTGTCCAATGCACGGGTGGACACGGCAACCTGTCCGCGCTCAGTGAACTTGATCGCATTCGACAACAGATTGACGAGCACTTGTTGCAGCTTCGTGCAATCGGTCGTGGTGGAAAGGTCCTGTCCGCCGACTGCCGGAACGGGCTCGACGATGACGAGCAGGGATTTGGCGGCAGCGAGCGGCGCGACCAACGCAGCAGCTGCATCGACAACGGTTGCAAGGCGCACGTGCTCGAGCTTCACGCTCTCGCGGCCCGCCTCGAGTCTCGAGAACGTGAGCAGCTCGTCGATGAGAGCGAGGAGATGCAGGGCGCTCGCCTCGATGCGCGAAAGATGCTGGCGCTGCAGCTCGGTCACCGGACCGCTGATGCCGTCGGCCAGCAACTCCTGATATCCGAGGATCGATGTGAGCGGCGTGCGGAGCTCGTGGCTCATGACGGCGAGGAAGTCGCCCTTGGCGCGCATCGCGGACTCGGCGTCCAAGCGTGCGCGTTGCTCGGCGGAGAACAGGCGGGCGCGCTCGAGCGCCTGTGCGCACTGTGCGGCGAACGCCAGCAGCATTGCGCGCTCTTCGGGCGAAAACGAGCGACTCTCCGGGAAGTTGAAGCTGACGACGCCGCGGAGTCGCCCGCCAAACACGAGCGGCAGCCCAGCGTACGCCGCCAGATGCACCTCACCAATGATCGGTGCAACGCGCGGGTAGTGTTCCTCCCATTCGGCGAACGAGTCGAGGAAGACCGGCGCGGCGCCGTGGACGACGTCGCCACCGGGCGTGCCGGTGTCGACCGGATAGCGCATCCATGAGCGGACGAGGTGCTCGGGATAGCCCATCCAACACAGGACGCGAAACGTGCGATCGTCGTCGTCGAGCAGGACGACATCGCCGGCAGCGGCGCCGAACGCCGGCAGCGCCTCACGCAACACGACAGCACCGACCTGCTCTTCGCTGAGCGTGCTCGAAAGCGCCGCCGTCAGATGTTGCAGCGTCGCTGCTTGAACCGCGGCGCGCCGAGCTATCGCGAGGAGCTGGACAGGGTCGTCGCTGTACTCGTCCATGGCTATCGGATCACCCCGATCCGATTCCCTGCGTTGCCGACACGCGGTCGGGACCGGCGTTGATGACGATGTCCCCACATTCTGACCAAGAATATACCTGCGTGGCCGATAACGCATCGGCTGTACAGTGCGTCGCGCTTTCCACGATCCAGCGAAGTGGATAGCTTGCGCGCTCCTTCGACTGCTTCGGTGGCGACCGACTCTCACGATCCGTACGCGGCGCTGCGCGTACGCGACTTCCGCCTGTTTCTGGCTGGTCGTGTGCTGTCGACGACCGGCCAGCAAATGTTGGACGTCGGCATCGGGTGGGAACTGTACGAGCGGACGCACTCCGCGCTGGCGCTCGGGCTCGTGGGGCTCGTGCTGGTTGTGCCGATCGTCGCGCTTGCGCTTCCATCCGGGCATCTGGCCGACCGCAGGGAGCGGCGGGGCATCGTACTCATCACGCAGCTGGTCCTGGCCGCGTGCTCGTTGGCTCTCGCGGGGTTGTCGTTCGAGCGCGGCCCGATCCCGCTGGTGTACGTGGCGTTGTTCATCATCGGCATCGCGCTGGCGTTCAACCGGCCGGCAACGGCGGCGATGCTGCCGCAGCTCGTGGCGGCGGAGGATTTCGCCAACGCCGTGACGTGGAACAGCAGCGGCTTTCAGATCGCGTCGGTGGTCGGTCCTGCGTTAGGCGGCGCGATCATCGGCATCCGGCACCGCGCGGGCGCGGTGTACCTCGTGGATGCGGCGCTGGCGCTGGCATTCTTCGTTTGCGCGTGGGCCATCCGTGCGCGACGGGTGGACCGGACGGGCGGATCGAAGGCCATGACCGTCTCGAATCTCGTGGCGGGCGTGGTCTATGTGTGGCGGACGAAGGTGATTCTGGCGGCGATCACGCTCGACCTGTTCGCGGTGTTCTTCGGCGGCGCCACGACGCTGCTGCCGATTTTCGCGAAGGACATCCTGCACGTTGGACCCGCCGGGTTCGGATGGTTGCGCGCGGCCCCATCGATCGGCGCGTTCGTGATGGCGATCGCGATCACGCATCGCCCGCCGATGCGGCGCGCGGGGCGCAGCCTGCTGTTGGCGGTGGCGGGGTTCGGCGCGGCGACGATCGGCTTCGGGTTGTCGCGATCGTTCGCGCTCTCGATGGGGCTCTTGCTGCTGGCGGGCGGGTTGGACAACATCAGCGTCGTCGTGCGTCACACGCTGGTTCAGCTGCGCACCCCGGACGCGATGCGGGGACGCGTATCGGCGGTGAACGGCGTGTTCATCGACACGTCGAACGAGTTAGGCGGATTCGAATCCGGCGTGACGGCCGCGTGGCTGGGTCCCGTCATCTCCGTCGTCGCGGGCGGCGTCATCACGATCGTCGTGGTGCTGGCCGTGGCACGATTGTGGCCGGAGCTGCGCGAGATGGGCAATCTCGCCGCCGACGACTGGGGACCGGAGCTCGAGGCGGGAAACGGCTAACGGGGAGGGTGGCATGCGCTTTCTCATTCGGCTGGTCATCACCGCGGCGGCGCTGTGGGCGGCGACGCGCCTCATCACCGGCATCAGTTATGAGGGCGGTTGGCTCGGGTTGCTCGGCGTGGCGCTCGTGTTCGGGGTGTTGAACGCGATCGTGCGGCCGGTGCTCAAGTTCTTCACGTTTCCGCTGTTTCTGATCACGTTGGGCTTGTTCACGTTCGTGCTCAACGCGTTCATGCTCTGGCTCGCGAGTCCGGTGGCCGCTGCCTTCGGATTGCGCTTCCACGTGCGCGGGTTTGCGGCGGCATTCTGGGGCGCGCTGGTGGTCGGCATCGTGAGCTTCCTTCTCTCGCTGCTGGTTCCGGATCGCGAGACCGAGTAGGCGGTCAGCGGAACGCGGCGATGTCGACCGGGATGCCGCCGTTCGACGTGTGCGCGAGCCGCCGCCACTCGACGCCGATGTCTCTGCCTAACGCACGGTCGGCGAGCATCACCACCGCGCGCCACTCGACGCCGCGGCCCTGGAGCAGGCGGCCGAGCGCCGTGTAGACCTCGCGGGCAGCCACGCAATCGCCGACGCGCATGCCATAGGGCGGGTTCGTGACGATCCATCCCGGTTGGCGCGGCAGGGTGAGCGAGGACAGCGGCTGCTGTGAGAAGGCGATGTCGGATGCGAC
>DAHUXU010000520.1 GCA_027307005.1 Gemmatimonadota bacterium | reverse complement strand
GACCGAGCGATCTTAGGCCGCACAATTACCCTCGACGGCGCGCCGTATACAGTGATCGGGGTCACGCCGCCCGCGTTCACTTTTCCAGCTACGAAGGCCACCGAGGTCTGGGTGCCGCGGCGCTTCAGCCCCGAGGAGTCGTCCGGACGCGGGAATCAGTTCGTGCAGGTCGTGGGCCGGCTCAAGCCGACTGTGACGCTCGCCGCCGCGCGCGCGCAGATCGGCGAGATCGCAGCCCGCTTGACGCAGGAGTATCCCGACGCGCAGTCGATTCACACAGTAAGGCTTCTGTCGATGTACGACGACCTGTTCGGCCGCGTTCGGCCCCGGCTCCTCGTCCTCCTCGGCGCGTCCGTGTTGGTGTTGCTCGTGGCGTGCGTAAACGTGGCCAACCTTCTTTTGGCCCGCGCGACCGCGCGCCGCCGCGAAGTGGCGGTGCGCAGCGCGCTCGGTGCCCGCCGCGGGCACCTCGTCCGACAATTCCTCACGGAGAGCCTCATGCTGTCGCTCGCCGGCGCAGCGATCGGTCTCGTGATCGCGAACCTTGGAGTTCGCACCTTGATGGTACTGGCGTCGCAGGAAATTCCGGGCGCGCGGTTGGTAAGCTTCGATCTCGCGGTTTTCGCCTTCCTGCTCGCAGTCGCGCTCTTCACGGGTATTGGTTTCGGACTCGTGCCCGCCCTGAGTAGCACGAGTGTCGACCCGCGGGAAGGCCTCGCCGATGGCGGCCGACTCGGGAGTGCCAGCCGTGCCCAGCAACGTTTCCGCGCGGGCCTAGTCGCCGTCGAGCTCGCGTTGGCGGTCATGCTGACGACCGGCGCCGGGCTCCTCCTAAAGGCGTTCGTTCGCCTCGAGGCAACTCCGGTTGGGCTAACGACTGACCACGTTCTCACGCTGCACGTCTCGGCCCCAGCGGCGAAGTACCAGAGGCGGTTGAGCGAACAATTCTATCGCCCGGTGCTCGAGCGCGTCGCGGCGCTGCCCGGCGTTACCGCCGCGGGGTGGATCTCGCTGCTCCCCCTCCAGGAGTACTGGTCGAACGGCAACATCGCCATCGAAGGGCGCCCGCCTGCCCCGCGTGGTCAGGAGCCCTTCGCGGAATACCGCTGGGCAAGCGCCGACTGCTTTACCGCATTGCGCATCCCTATCCTAAAGGGCCGGAACTTCTCGGACCGGGATGCGCCTGTCGCTCCACCGGTTGTGATCATCAACGAGGCGCTCGCGCACAAGTACTTTCCGCACGAAAATCCGATCGGTCGTCGGCTCGTCCTCGATAGTTTGAGGCTCGCGATCGTCGGAGTAATTGGCAACGTGCGTGGGGCGGGGCTCGACCAGCAACCGATGCCCGAGATCTACTTCTCGTATCGGCAAGTGCCGGAGTACATACCGAATACGATGACGCTCGTGGTCCGCACCAATGTGCCGCCTACGAGTCTCACCTCAGGTATCCGTGGCGCAGTCGAGGCGGTCGACCCCGCCCAGCCAATCTACAACGTGGAGACGATGGAGCAGGTGCTGTCCGAGTCGCTTTCCAACCGACGTCTCTACCTGTGGCTCCTTGTCACCTTCGCGGGGATCGCGCTGGTTCTCGCGGCGGCCGGGGTTTACGGTGTGACGTCACACCTCGTCACGCAGCGGACTCGGGAGATCGGCATCCGAATGGCGATTGGTGCTGAGGCGGCGTCACTTGTGCGGCTCGTGCTCCGCGAGGGGGCGAAGGTCGCCGCGCTCGGCACGCTGCTCGGGCTCGTCGGTGCGTACGGCCTAACGAGGCTCCTCTCGAGCCTGCTCTACGGCGTGAGCGCCACCGACTCGGCGGTTTTCGGTGGCGTGGCCGCCCTCCTCGCGGCCGTCTCGTTCGTGGCGTGCTACGTCCCGGCGCGGCGTGCCACGGGCATCGACCCCACCATCGCCCTCAGATCCGAGTGACTCATGGGAGAAAGTCGCCGAAAACAAAGGTGCCGACGCAGACGCCCACTATGGTGACGAAAAAGTGAAGAAAATCGGTTTGCCGTAGCGAGTGCTTCCAACACGACGGCGTCGTCGTCGGTCCCCTGTGCTCGGTGAGGTGCCACGAGCTATCAGGGATCTGGCTCGGTTAGTATTCTCTCGTTTTCCCTGACGACCTGGGTAAATTTGTGCGAACGGCGTCACCCGAGCTCTGGTGGGTCTTCGTCGCTGCCGCCCTGGCCGCTGGAACCCTGACTGCGGCGATCGTGGCATCGATCGTCATTCACCAGCGGCGGTATTTGACGGCAACGCGATCGTTCAGCGGCAAGTTGCTCGCGGCACAGGAAGAGGAGCGCGCGCGCATCGCCCGCGAACTGCACGACGATGTCATCCAGCGGGTCGCGCTCCTCGGCCAGTCGTTGAACGAGCTGGCGGCGTTTTCGCACGATGGCGACCGGCAGTTCGAGCGTCGTGTGCGCGGGCTGCGTGCCGAGCTCGTCGATTTCGCCGACGAGATTCGCTCGCTCGCGCACCGCATGCACCCACCGGTGCTCGAACACCTGGGATTGGCGGCGGCGCTGTCCACCTTGGCAGGGGAGATGTGGACGACTTCGCACCTTAAGGTGGGGTTGGATCTCGACCGGAGCCCGGTTGACATGCCGCCTGCCGTCGCAGCGGGACTCTACCGCATCGCGCAGGAGTCGCTTCGCAACGTGGTGAAACACGCCGGTGCGTCGACGGCAATGCTGCGCTTGGCGCACGCCGAAGGCGGTGTCCAACTCATTGTCGAGGACAACGGCGCCGGGTTCGATACGGCAGCGCCTCGCGGGGTGTCCGCCAACGGCGGGGCGGGGATGGGACTCACGAGCATCACCGAGCGCGCCCGACAATTCGGCGGACGCGTCGCGGTGCAGTCGCGGCTCGGGGCGGGGACGCGCGTCGTCGCCTGGATTCCGTTAGGCAAGGACACGGTATGACCGCGCGTCCGCGTCTCCTGCTCGCCGACGACCACAGCCTGCTGTGCGAGGGTCTCCGCGGGCTGCTCGAGCCGGACAACGACGTGGTCGGCGTCGTCCACGATGGACGCGATGTGGTCGAAACCGTGGAGCGCCTCGATCCCGACCTCGTGATGCTGGACATCTCGCTGCCCGGGAAAGACGGCCTAACGTTGACCCGCGAGCTGCGGGCCGTGCGTCCCGACCAGCGCATCATCATTCTCACCATGCACGCCGAACGCCTCTACGCCGACGAAGCGCTGCGCGCGGGCGCCCGCGCGTTTCTCCTCAAGCTCGCGTCTGGCGCGGAGCTCCGGTTTGCGGTGAGCGAAGTGCTGGCCGGCCGAACGTACGTCACGCCACTCCTCGCGAGTGCGGCCGGTGCGTCGACGTCGGCCGATGCCGCAGCGTCGTTGGCGACGGACGGGCCGCCGCTCACGGCGCGCCAGCTCGAGGTGTTGCAGCTGGTCGGGCGGGGCCTCACGACGTTCGAGGTAGCGCAAGAGTTGGGCGTGAGCGAGAAAGCGGTGGAGTTTCACAAAACGCGCATCAAGAAGACACTCGGCCTGAGCAGCAACGCCGCGCTGATGCGCTACGCCGTCGCGCACAACATCGTATAGCGGAGCGGGTGCGAGCCCGCGTGTGACCCCTTTCCTTTCTGCCGTCGTGCGCACAGTTTCCGGACGGTCGCGCGGACGAACCGCGCCCGGCTCGATCTGATCCTTTCGGAGGCGCCGTGCTCTGGCCCCTGGTCCTGTTCTACGCTCTCGGTGCGTGCGTGATCGTCTTCGCGTTCGCGTACGCCGTCGGCTTGCGCAAATTCACGTCCGGTCTCGTGCTCTTCATCATCGGCGTATTGCTGATCGGGGGCGCGGTGATCAAAGGCAAGAACATCGCCAATTCGCGCCACGGCGTGACGGTGTACGAGGCGCCGGAGCTCGAGCCCCCAGCTCGTTTGGCGTGCGCGGGCGTGGCGCCGCCGCACCGTGATCCTCTAGCCGCGGCGGCCTCGCGTCGCTGCTCCCCATGCCCGCTCCTGTCGTTCCCTCGCGGAGCGCGTCCAGCTACTGGCGCGCGACGCGCCAGTCGAGATACAGCCTCATCTTCGCGCTCCCGCTGCTGCTCCTCTACGAGGGCATGGCGGCGTTCCTGCCGATGCGCGAAACGCGGGGCGTCCGGAACGGAGCGGACGTCATCCTCAAGTCGGTCTTCTCGCTCGTCGCCGGCCGGCACGGGCCGCTCGTGTTCGAGATCGTGCTCATCGCGGTGTGCGTCTGGCTCGTGCGCCGCGACCTCCAGTCGCACGGCGGATTTCACGCCATGCGCGGAAGCGTGTTCCTCGGCATGAGCGTGGAATCGGTGCTGCTCGCGCTCGTGTTCGGCGTAATCGTCGGCACGATCACGGCGCGCCTGCTCGGTGTGTTCGGTGCGGCGAGCATCGCGCCCATGCAGACGCTCGACACGCCGACGCGGATCATGGTATCGCTCGGCGCCGGGTTGTACGAGGAGCTGCTGTTCCGGGTGATCCTGGTGTCGGCGCTCGCCTTGCTCGCGCGACGCGCATTTCGCGGGCGGCCGGGCGCGGCCAACGTGTTCGCCACGATCGTGGGCGCGCTGCTGTTCTCCACCGCCCATTACGTGGGCGCGCTCGGCGACCAGTTCACGCTGCAGTCGTTCGTGTTCCGCGCGATCAGCGGCGTGTTCTTCAGCGCGATCTATCTCTGGCGCGGGTTCGGCATCGACGCCTGGACCCACGCCCTCTACGACGTGTTCCTGGTTCTCGCCAGTTAGGCGAAGAGCGCTACAGGTCGGTGACCCGGCAGCCGCTCGCCGCGGACCGGTATGCCGCCTCGAGCACCGCCGCCACAGCGCGGATGTCCTCGAGATGCGGCTCGGCTGCTCCCGTGTCCATGGCGCTCGCGAAGGCGCCGAACAATCCGGCAAACCACCCGGGATACGATGACTTGTCCAACTCCGCCGAATAATCGTAGGACGTCACATCGCCGTCGCGCTCGAGGCGCAGAATGCCGCCCACCCATTCGATCGAGCCGTGCTCGCCGACGAAGCGCACGCTGTTCTCGCGGTGCCGCGCCGCCCAGGTGAGGAACATCACGCCTAACCGCCCCGGATACTCGAACAGGAGTTGCGCGCTGTCCTCGACGTCGTAATCGGCGTGGCGCAGCTGTCCCGTCCATGCGCGCACCGACTCGGGGATTCCCGCGGCAGCGAGCATCTGGTAGATGAGGTGCGTCCCGTGGTCGAGCAGCACGCCGCCCCGACTGTGCTCGGCGAGGCCGCGCCATGGCGTTTCGGTGGCGGCGCCCGTCCCGCGGTCGGCCATCATGCGGTGCACCTGGAACTCGGCCAGATGCCAGCGTCCGATGGCGCCGTGGTGCAGCCATTCGCGCACCTTGAGCCACACGGGGTTGTACCGGTACTGGTGGCACGGCATCACGACGCGACCGGCGGCGCGAGCGGCCGACGAGATGCGGGCCGCTTCGGCGCGATTCAAGGCCACCGGCTTCTCGCACATCACGTGATAGCCGTGCTCGAGCGCCCACAGCGTGATCTCGAGATGCGATGCCGTCGGCGTGCAGATGTCGACGAAATCGATGTGCCCCGCGTCGCACATCTCGTCGAGCCGGGTGAAGTGCGCAACGTTCGGCACCGGTGTGACGCCCGTACCCCCGTCCATGGTCGCGACGATCTTGAACCGCGTGCTGACTAACGGATCGCGCTCGAATCCCGGCAGATGCGCGTTGCGCGCGATGCCGCCCAGGCCGATGACCGCGCCCCGATAGACGCGCGGCGCCGGGACGTGTCCCGGCGCCGATGGATGTGGAGTGAGCTCGCGAACCCGCGTCGCGGACGTCGGCGTCGGTCTCAACTGCGCACCGCCATGTCCGACGCCTCCGTCAACACGTCCTTCATGGTGGCCAACGCATCCATCGCCAGCTCGTCCGGAATGACTAACGGCGGATTGATGCGCACCTCGGGGTTGTAGATCATCGCGAGCACGCCCCGCGACAACAGCGTGTCGAAGATCCACCGCGTGATCTTCTTGTCGAGCAGCGTCCGCGTGCCGGGGACCACGAGGTCCATGCCGATCATGAGTCCGCGTCCGCGCACGTCGCTCACGATCGGAATCTCGCTTTCCCATTTTTGCATCTCGGTCATCATCTTCTCGCCGAGATCACGGCTGTGGGCCACGAGGTTCTCCTCGAGGATCGTTTCGAGCGTCGCGCGCGCCGCCGCAGCCGCCATTGGGTTGCCGCCGTAACTCGACGAGCTGCCGCTCGGATTGGCCCACGGCTTCGCGAACGCGACTTCATCGCGAATGAGCAAGCCGCTCATGGGAAACCCGCCGCCGAATCCCTTGCCCACGCTCATGATGTCGGGGACGATCCCTTCGTGCTCGACGCCCCACATTTTTCCCGTGCGGCCGAAGCCCGTGATCATCTCGTCGGCAATGAGCAGCGCATCCAACTCGTCGGCGAGCTCGCGCAGCGCCTTCAAGAATCCAATAGGCGGTACGATGTTGCCGGCTGTCCCCTGGATCGGTTCGACGATGATGGCGGCAATGTTGCCCGCCGTCTCCAGCTCGATCTTCTTGCGCAGGAAATCGACGCACGCCCAATCGCACGCCGGGAAGTTCTTCTCAAACGGGCAGCGCGAGCACGACGCGTACGGCGACGAATATCGGCCCGGCATGAGGGGACCGAGTCCGTGCTTGAAGGTGCTGCCCAGCAGGGGAAGCACGCCCGCGGTCTTGCCGTGGAAGCCGCCCCAGAAGCCAACGAATTCATCTTTGCCCGTGTAAGACTTGGCGAGTCGCAGGGCCGACTCTACCGCCTCGGCGCCGCTCGAGTAGAACTGCGTGCGATTCACGTCGCCTGGTGCGAGCTCGGCGAGCATGCGCACGAGCACGGAGCGATTCTCCGACGTGAAGCTGCCGACGTGGATCCGCGAGACCTGTTTCTGGAGAGCGGCCACGTAACGCGGATGCGCGTAGCCGAGACTCGCCACGCCGATGCCCGCCATGAGGTCGATGTAGCGGTTTCCGTCGACATCGAACAGCAACGCGCCTTCGCCATGGTCGATGCAAATTTTGCTGAACAACGCGAAGCTCTGCGCACCGGGCGCAAGGAACTCCTGCTCCGCGTCAAAAATTTCTCTGGATTTCTCACCGGCAAGCCACGCGGGTGATGCTATTTCCGTCACAGATACCTTCCGAGGAGGTGAAAGGGAGCAGCGGGCGGGTGAATCGGCGGCACGCAAAGCGGGTGAGGGGCGACGTGGCAAACACGAAGTGCGCTTGCGGCACCCGGGCCCGTCTCCTCACCTTGAGCAGTGGAAAGGTGACGGGCTGTTAGTCGCTGCGCCAGCGAGCGAGGACGATATTAAGTCTTTTTTGCGCGGCTGCCTACCCCTTGCCCGACGGCACTTTACCCGCACCGGTCGCCGCGCCGCGGCGCCTCAATCCAGGCCCATAACGCGACGCACACCGTCGATCGTTGCGTCGATCTCATGAAGCTGGTTAGACCGAGCCGGGTTCCTGACGACGGCGTCAGGGTCCTTGAGCAAGTGACCCGTCAACACACAGACGACGTCCTCGCCCGGCGCGATGATACCGTCCGCGACCATTCGGCGCACGCCAGCCACTGAGGCCGCGCTCGCTGGCTCGCACCCGATCCCGGCCGCGTCGATCGCGGCCTTTGCCTCGAGAATCGCGTCGTCGCTCACGCTGATGACGACGCCGTTCGTTTCTCGAATCGATCGGACGGCGCGATCGTACGACGCCGGATCCCCGATGTTGATCGCCGTCGCCACCGTGTTAGGCGTGACGCGCTGGAGCGATGCGAAACCGGCAGCGAACGCGCGAGCGAACGGCGCCGCGCCATCGGCTTGGACGGCGAGCAGGCGCGGCAACTGCTCGATCAATCCCGCGTCCCGCGCCGCCACAAGGGCCATACCAAATGCCGCTGTGTTGCCCAGGTTCCCCGCGGGCAGAGCGATCCAAGCGGGCGGCCGCCAGCCGCACTGCTCGAGCATCTCGATGACGATGGTCTTCTGTCCCTCGAGACGATACGGATTGATCGAATTGAGCAGGTAGACGCCGAGCTCGTGCGCAGCGGCGCGGGCAAGCGACAGGCACGCGTCGAAGTCGCCGCGCACGAGAAGCGTTTGCGCACCGTAGGCGAGTGCCTGCGCGAGTTTGCCCGTGGCCACTTTCCCGGCTGGAATGAACACGAACGCAGGAATTCCCGCGAGCGCAGCGTACGCAGCAAGCGACGCAGCCGTATTCCCGGTGGATGCGCAGGCAACGGCGCGCGCGCGCAGATGTCGCGCGTGCGACATCCCGACGGTCATGCCGCGATCTTTGAATGAGCCCGTGGGATTGAGGCCTTCGTGTTTGACCCGCAGCGTCGGACATCCTGCCCAACGCGCCGCACTGCCCGCATGTACCAGTGGCGTGTTCCCCTCGGGGAACGTGACGACGTCCGCGGCGCACGCGGCGAGTAATTCGCGGTAGCGCCAGACGCCGGACGCATCGCGTCCCGCAACCGCCCCGCGGCGTTCGGCGAACAACTGGCGAAGCGCGTGGCCGCGAACACCAGGCGGCAGAGCGATGAGCTCGAGCAGGCCGCCGCAGGCGGGGCAGTCGACGTGATGCGAATCCGCGGGTACTTCGGCGGCGCATCGCGAGCACCGCATTATCAGAGCGTTGTCAGCGTCTTGCATTGAATCGGCGGGCTTCCGTTCCGTGGCACTGGAAACTAGCTCGAAACGTGTCGATGGGGCTGGTGGTCCTTCTCGTTGGAGCACGACGACGTTGCCCGAAGGACACGCGTCTCGCTACACTGTATCGAGCCCCCGGCACGCCCCACCTCCTCACGTGGAATCTGGCACATGACGCACCCATTTCGTCGAGCCGCCATCGTCGGCGTCGCACTGCTGCCCTTGGCCGCGAGCGCGTTCATCGTGGAATCTGCGCGCGACCGCAGCGGTCCACATCTGTTCGATGAAGTGTTGTCGCTCGTGTCCGACCGCTTCGTGGACACCGTCAGCAGCACAGCGCTCTACGAGAAGGCGGCGCGCGGTCTGGTGCGTGAGCTGCAGGATCCGTATGCGGCGCTCTATTCGCCGAAAGAGTTGCAGGATTTCACGCGCATGACGGGCGGCCGGTACGGCGGTCTCGGGATGCTGGTTGAAGACCAGGAAGGCACGATCGTCGTGACCAAGGTCTACCCGCATACGCCGGCGGACGGCGCGGGGGTGCACGAGGGCGATCGCATCGTGGGCGTCGACAAGCAGTCGACGCGGGGCATGAAGCTCGTGCAGGTCACCGACCTGCTCAAGGGGACGCCGGGAACCACGGTGAAGGTGTCGTTCGCGCGTCCGGGCACGCAGGCGGCGCTCGATCTCACGTTGACGCGCGCGGTGATTCGCATTCCCGCGGTGCCGTTCGCGATCATGTTCGACGGCAAGGTCGGCTACATTCCGCTGCAGCAGTTCAATGAGACGTCGGCCAATGAGTTCGAGGATGCCGTGCGTCGCCTCTCGCGAGAAGGGGCGCGGGGCATCGTGATCGATCTGCGCGGCAACGGCGGCGGGATCGTCGACCAGGCGATTGCGATCAGCATCCTGTTCTTGCGCAACGGCCAGCAGATTGCGAGCGTGCGGGCGCGCGGCGGCGACACGCAGGTCTATACGGCGAAGGGCGATCCCGTGGCGCCGACGATTCCGCTGGTAGTGCTCACGGATGGCTATACGGCGTCGGCCAGCGAGATCGTGGCCGGCGCGCTGCAGGATCACGACCGCGCGCTTCTGTTAGGCACGACGTCGTTCGGGAAGGGGCTCGTGCAGTCGTTGTTCCCGCTCGACGGCGGGTGGGCGCTCAAGCTGACCACGGCCAAGTGTTACACGCCGAGTGGGCGGTCGATTCAGAAGGAGCGCAAGTACATCGATGGCCGGTTGATCGACGAACCCGACTCGGTGGAAAGCGATTCGGCCCGCCGCGCGCGGCCGATGTACAAGAGCGATGCCGGACGCGTGGTGTACGGCGGCGGCGGCATCACGCCGGATGTGGTGGTGCGACCGGACACGCTCGACAGCACGGAGCAGGAGTTCGTGAAGGCAGTGACGCCGAAGTCGCAGGAGTTCTATGTCACGCTCTACAACTACGCGTTCGATCTCAAGGACAAGGTTCGCCCCGACTTCTCCGTTAGTCCGGCGTGGCGCGACGAGCTCTACAAGCGCCTTACGGCCGCCGGCGTCTCGCTGGATCGCGGACTGTACGACCGCGCCTCGAGCGAAGTGGACCGCCTGCTGGGCGATCGCGTGGCGCGTCTGGCGTTCGGCGATTCCACGGCCAAGCGGCGCGAGCTCGGCGACGACGTGCAGCTGGAGCGCGCCATCGAAATCATCCGCAAGGGACAGACGCAAGCAGACCTTCTCGCCACGGCGTCGGCTTCGCACTGAGGTGATCGTGTGGCGGCGGTGGCCTGCCGCCGCCACGATGCTGCTCGCTCTGGCGGGACCGGTACCCGCGCAGGCGGTGCATCGCAAGGTGGCGACGCTTCCGTTGCAGCACGGCGTCATCGGCGTCGAGGCGGTGAGCACCGGGCGCGTGGTGGTCGCCGCGTCGACCGACGCCGGCAACGCGACCGTAAGCCTCGCTGCGGACGCGGCCAAGGAATTGACGGATTCCATCGCGCGCATCTCGGCGCGCCGCGTCGGTGCGCGCAGCACGCGCGTCTACCGGACGGTGGCGACCGATCCGTCGACCGGCGCCGGCATCCAGTTCGCGCGGCACATCACGAAGGGCGCGAGCAGCTATCGGTTCTTCTTTTCCACGGGCAACGTGACGGGCTTTCCGTTCGACGTGAGCAGGCGCGAGCTCGGGCTGGTGACGAGCGCGCTGCGGCGGGCGGTGAAGACGGCACACGCGCTCGCCGCAGCCGACTCCGCCTAACGAGCGATCACGGCGTCCAGCCGATCGCGAGGTCGGCCCGCATGGCGGCGGGCATGTCGCGGCGGACGCTGTCGTCGGCGACCGAGAGCTCGGCGATGTCGGCGATGTCGGCGCGAACGTCGGCCAGCACCGCGGACTCCGGCGCATGCCCGTCCGGCAGCTCGTGCATCCGATTCGCGAGGACGATGACGAACAGGTCGTTCTCGGGGTCGATCCAGATGGACGTGCCGGTGAAGCCGGTGTGGCCGTACGCGAGGTCGCTCATGTAGCGGCCGCAGCTCGCGCCGCCCGCGCAGGTTTCCCATCCTAACGCGCGCCAGCCCGCGGCGCGGCGCGTGAAGAGCGCGACGGTCGAGTCGCGGACGATGCGGATCCCGTGAGAGGTGCCGCCGTCGAGCATCATCTGGGCGAACACCGCGAGATCGGCGGCGGTGGAGAACAGTCCGGCGTTGCCCGCCACGCCGCCTAACGCGTCGGCCGTCTCGTCGTGCACTTCGCCGCGGAGCGGATGCCCGCGGCTGGACGCGAACTCCGTCGGCGCGACGCGCGCGCGCAGGCTGCGCGGCGGGCGGAACATGGTCGACCGCATGCCTAACGGGCGAAAGACGTGGGCCTGCACGAACGCATCGAGCCGCTGCCCGCTCACCGCCTCGACCACGAAGCCGAGGATGTCGGCGCCGACGTCCGAATACACCTCGCGCTCGCCGGGCGGATACTCGAGCGGCGTCGCCAGAATCATCTGCCGCGCAACGGCCGCCGGTCGCCCGCGTCGATACACGTTGCGGCCCGGCGGCAGACCCGCGCGATGCTCGAGCAGCATCCGGATCGTCACCTGCCGTTTGGCGCCGTGGCGATACGCACGCAGGTACCTGGACACCGGATCGTCGAGGCGGATGCGATGCTCGTCGTACAGCACCATGATCGCCGTCGTCGTCGCGATCACCTTGGTGAGCGACGCGAGATCGTACATGGTGTGCAACGGGTCCGCCGTGGGGCTCGCCGGATTCCAATCGACGGAGCCGTAG
>DAHUXU010000492.1 GCA_027307005.1 Gemmatimonadota bacterium | reverse complement strand
GTTGCAGGCGCTGCGCCATCGCCCGCACAGAACTGGACGCCGCCCGCACACATGAAACGCGACACGACCAGTTCACATGGCAATGTCGAGATCCCTGCCGACATCGAGCAGCGTTTGCAGACGCTGACCCTCGCCGACATCGTCGATCTCGCGCTGCGCAATAACCCGGCTACCCAGATTTCGTGGGCGAACGCGCGCGCCGCCGCGGCGGCGTACGGTTCGAAACGCGGCGACTATCTGCCGACCATCGACGGAGACGTCACAGGCACCACGCTCAAGACGGTTGCCACGCAGGGTCGCGCCGCGGTCCAGCAGAAAACGCTCGAGCCAAGCGTCACGATTTCGTACCTCGTGTTCGATTTCGGTGGACGATCCGGCGGCATCGAAGCGGCCAAGCAAGCGCTCTTCGCGGCGGACTGGACGCACAACCTGACCATCCAGAACACGGTGCTCCAAGTCGAGACGGCGTACTTCAATTACATGGCTGCGAAGGCGTTGGTGACGGCGCAGGAAAGCACGCTCAAGGATGCGCAGGCGAACCTCGAGGCGGCGCAGGAGCGGCACAAGGTGGGGCTCGCCACCGTCGCCGACGAGCTGCAGGCCAAGACGGCCGTGTCCCAGGCGGAGCTCGATCTGGAAACGACGCAGGGGCAGCTGGCCACGACCCGCGGCACGCTCGCGCTTGCGTTAGGCTTACCGGCCAACACGCCGTACGATCTCCAGCCGCCTAACGTCCCGGCCACCGTGCCGGCCATCGCCGACAGCGTCGACACGCTCATCGCGGTGGCCTTGCGCGACCGGCCCGACCTCGCCGCGGCCGAAGCGGACTACGAGCAGGCGAAAGCGAACATCAGCGTCGTTCGCGCGACCCGCCTGCCGTCGCTCACGCTCAACGGCACCGGCGCGCGCACGTACTCGAAGGCGCTCTCGAATGGCGCGGACAGCTACACGCTCTCGCTCGGCCTCAGCATTCCGATCTTTGCCGGCTTCAGCCGTGCGTACAATCAACTCGCCGCTGAAGCCGAGCGAGACGCGGCTGGCGCGCGGCTCGACCAGACCCGTCAGCAAGTCATCTTCGACGTGTTCAGCTCGTACCAAACGCTGCAGACATCGACGAAGCGCGTCTCCTCCGCCGATGATCTACTGGCCAGCGCCCAGGAGTCGGAAGACGTGGCGCTCGGCCGATACAAGCAAGGCGTCGGAAGCGTCCTCGACTTGCTCACCGCACAAGCGGCGCTCGCGAGCGCGCGGGCGCAGCAAGTTCAGGCGCGTTGGACCTGGGAAACATCGCTGGTGCAGCTGGCGCACGACGCGGGTATCCTCGACGTACATGGCGGCAGCCCGATTCACCTCGCGCCAGATACCACACAATCGAAGCCCCCACAATGATCGATATTGCAGTCCCGCGGAACGCCTGGCAGTCGGTGACAAAGCGGCGAAATCTCATCGCCGCCGTAGGCGTCGTGCTGTTGCTGGTTGCATGCAAGGACCCGAAGAAACCGAAGTCGGCAGCGGTGCCCGTGGCGGTCGCGCACGTCGAAAAACGCGATGTGCCTTACGAGATCGATGCCACCGGCACGATCGAGCCGATGCAGACCGTGTCCGTTTCGGCGCAAGTCGGCGGAATCCTCACGCACATCGACTTCAAGGAAGGCGATGACGTGAAGCAGGGACAGGTACTCTTCCAGATCGATCCGCGGCCGTTCCAAGCAGCGTTGCAGCAAGCCCGCGCCGGGCTCGCCAAGGACAGCGCCCAGCTCACGACCGCTCTACAGGACGAACAGCGCTTCGCCCAACTGGTGCAGAAGGATTACGTCACGCAGCAACAGTACGACCAGGCGAAGGCCAACGCGTTGTCGAGTAAGGCAACGGTCAACGCGGATGAGGCGCTCGTCGAGACCGCGCAGCTCAATCTCGAGTACGCCACGATTCGCTCGCCGATCGCGGGACGCGCCGGGGCCATCCTGCTCAAGGAAGGCAACCTCGTGCACGCGGGCGGCACCCCGCTCGTGGTGATCAACCAGATTCGCCCGATCATGGCGCGCTTTGCGGTGTCGGCCATACACCTTCCCCGCATCCGGAAGTACCAGAGCGATACGTTGAGTGTTGTCGCCCAACCGGCCAGCGGGCTCGGCGCACCGAGCCGTGGGATGTTGTCGTTCCTCGATAATGCGGTGGACACGACGACGGGAACGATCATGATGAAGGCCAGATTTTCCAATACGGACGCGGTGCTCTGGCCAGGCGAGTTCGTGAATGTGGCGCTCGAGCTCTACGTCGAGAAAGGCGCTGTCGTGGTTCCCACGACTGCGGTCGTGCAGGGCCAGTCCGGAACAGCGGTGTTCACGGTGAACGACAGCGGCGTCGCCGAGCAGCGACCGGTACAGGTGGAACGCACGGCAGGGGACATGTCGATCATCGAGAAAGGGCTCACTCCGGGCCAGACGGTGGTGACGGATGGACAACTCCGCATTACCGATGGCACGAAGGTGCAGATCCAAGGCGCGACTAACGGCGATCAGCCGAGGCCCTGATGAACATCGCGGGAATCTGGATTCGACGGCCCGTCATGACGACGCTCGTCATGATGGGCATTCTGATCTTCGGGATCGTGGCGTACCGCCAGCTCGCCGTCAGCGACCTGCCGACGGTCGACTACCCGACGATCAACGTCAGCGCGTCCCTGCCCGGCGCGAGCCCCGAAACAATGGCGTCCGCCGTGGCGACGCCGCTCGAGAAACAGTTTTCGACCATCGCCGGCATCGACGTGATGACGTCGAGCAGCAGTCAGGGCTCGACGAACATCGTGTTGCAGTTCACGCTGGACCGGAACATCGACGCCGCCGCGCAGGATGTGCAGGCCGCCATCTCGAAGACGCTGCGGCAGCTGCCGCAGAACATCATCCCGCCCTCGTACCAGAAGGTCGACCCCTCGGCGTCGGCCATTCTGTATCTGGCGCTCACCTCGAAGACGCTGCAGCTGTCGCAGCTCGACGAATACGCCGAGACGTATCTCGCCCAACGATTGTCCACGGTGTCGGGCGTTGCGCAGGTGCAGGTGTACGGCTCGATGAAGTACGCGGTGCGCGTGCAGCTGGACCCGCAGGCGATGGCCATTCGCAAGATCGGCATCGACGAGGTGGTCAGCGCGATCGACAACGCGAATGTGAATCTGCCCACCGGCGTGCTGTGGGGCGCGAACAAAGCGTACACGGTGCAGGCAGACGGACAGTTGCAGGACGCCAAGGCGTTCCGGCCAATGATCGTCGCATACCGCGACGGCGCGCCCGTTAGGCTCGAGGACATTGGCAACATCGTGGACGGTGTCCAGGACTCGCACCAGGCAAGTTGGTACAACGGCGCGCGGGCCATCGTGCTCGCCATTCAGCGCCAGCCGGGCACCAACACGGTGCAGGTGGCGACCGGCGTCAGGAAGGCGCTCAAGCAGATGGAGGAAGAATTCCCGCCCTCCGTCCGCGTCGACGTGCTGCACGATCACTCGGAGTCCATTGCGGCGTCCGTGAAGGACGTGAAGTTCACGCTCTTCATCACGCTGTGCCTGGTCGTGCTCGTGATCTTCCTGTTCCTCAGGAACGTCTCGGCGACCGTGATTCCGAGCCTCGCGCTGCCGATGTCGTTAGTCGGCACGTTCGCCGTGATGTATCTGCTGCACTACAGTCTCGACAACCTGTCGCTGATGGCGCTCACGCTATCGGTGGGCTTCGTCGTGGACGACGCGATCGTCATGCTCGAGAACATCGTTAGGCACATCGAGATGGGCGAACCGGTGTTCCAGGCCGCGCTCGATGGGTCGCGCGAGATCGGCTTCACCATCTTGTCGATGACGATGTCGCTCGTGGCGGTGTTCATCCCGAGTCTGTTCATGGGTGGCCTCATCGGCCGCCTGTTCCACGAATTCGCAGTGACGATCGGTGTCGCCATTCTGGTCTCGGGCTTCGTCTCCCTCACCCTCACGCCGATGCTGTGCAGCCGGTTCCTCAAGTCGCATCACGGCGAGGAACACGGCCGATTCTTCAATGCCACCGAGCGGATCTACGATCGGGTGCTCGCGGCGTACGAGCGCACGCTGCGCACCGCGATGGATCACCGTCGCAAAGTGCTCGTGTTCGCGGGCCTGATTTTACTCGGCACGGCACTGCTCGCAGTCGTAACGCCCAAAGGATTCCTGCCCACCGAGGACCAGAGCTTCCTGTTCGGAACGACTGAAGCGGCGGAGGGCACCTCGTTCGACGCCATGGTCGCGCACTCGGAGCAGGTCTCGAAGATCATCCAAGCAGATCCGAACGTCTCCGATTACATGGTCTCGGTAGGTACCGGCGGGCCAAACAACACGATCAACGACGGTCGTGTGCTGCTGCACCTCAAGCCCCTCGACCAGCGGAAGTTGTCGGCAGACCAGATTCAGCAGGAGGAAGAACAGAAATTCGCATCGCTCACCGGCATGCGGGTCTATCTGCAGAATCCGCCGGCGATCAACATCGGCGGACACTCCACCAAGAGCCAGTACCAGTTCACGCTCCAGAGCGCCGACATTCAAGCGATGTACGCGGCGTCCAACAAGCTGCTGGCGCGCATGGAGAACATTCCTGGTCTGCAGGACGTCACCACCGACTTGCAGATCAAGAATCCCCAGGTGAACGTCGCGATCGATCGCGACCGTGCGTCGTCGTTGGGCGTGAGCGCGTCGCAGATCGAGAAGGCGCTGTACGACGCCTACGGCCAAGCACAGGTATCGACGATCTACACGTCGAACAACCAGTACTGGGTCGTGATGGAGCTCGAGGAGCAATACCAGCGCGACCTGTCGGCGCTCAATCTGCTGTACATCAAGTCCAGCAACGGTGATCTCGTGCCGCTGTCGGCGGTGGCGCACCTGTCGCCCGACATCGGTCCTCTCACGGTGAATCACTCGGGACAATTGCCGTCGGTGACGTTGTCGTTCAACCTCGCGCCGGGCGTGTCCTTGGGCGACGCAGTTTCACGCGTGCAGCAGGCAGCCACCGAGATCCTTCCGTCGAGCGTCACCACAGCGTTCTCCGGCACCGCCCAGGCATTCCAGCAGGCGCAGGCCGGCTTGTTGGGCCTACTCGTCCTCGCGGTCGTCGTCATCTACATCGTGCTCGGCATCCTGTACGAGAGCTTCATCCATCCACTCACGATCCTGT
This sequence comes from Gemmatimonadota bacterium, assembly GCA_027307005.1. Taxonomy (GTDB): domain Bacteria; phylum Gemmatimonadota; class Gemmatimonadetes; order Gemmatimonadales; family Gemmatimonadaceae; genus JADGGM01. The sequence continues at coordinate 341 of DAHUXU010000492.1, read as the reverse complement.
CCGGGCTGCCCTTCGCCGGGTTCGGCGCGCTGCTGTCGCTTTTCATCTTTCATACCGATCTGAGTATCTACGCGTTCGTCGGCATCATCATGCTGATCGGGTTGGTCAAAAAGAACGCGATCATGATGATCGACTTCGCCATCGAAGCGGAGCGCGGCCACGGTAAGTCGGCGCACGATGCCATCCTCGAGGCCTGCTCCGTTCGCTTCCGTCCGATCATGATGACCACCATGGCGGCGCTGATGGGCACGCTGCCCATCGCGCTGGGCACGGGCGCCGGCGCCGAGTCGCGCCGCCCGCTCGGCATCGCGGTGTGCGGCGGCCTCGCGTTCTCGCAGCTC
>DAHUXU010000483.1 GCA_027307005.1 Gemmatimonadota bacterium | reverse complement strand
CGTGGTCCACATGCCCGATCGTCCCCACGTTCACATGCGGCTTCGTCCGCTCAAACTTTGCCTTGGCCATGGCTGCGTTCTCTGCTCGTCGTTGGTGTTCGCCTAACGGTAAACTCGTCCATCTGGTGCATCGGGACAGCTCGGGCTGTCCACTGCTGTCGGTCGGTGATCAAGCTCGCGATCGGGATTGAACCGATGACCTCACCCTTACCAAGGGTGTGCTCTACCAACTGAGCTACGCGAGCGGTGTTCGCTCCGGCGCGATTCGTTGATCCTGCTGACGGCGTGCCCCGTCGATCGCCCTCCACGCAACCAACCAGGAGCGGGAGACGGGGCTCGAACCCGCGACATCAAGCTTGGAAGGCTTGCGCTCTACCAGCTGAGCTACTCCCGCACTACCCGACTCATTTTGCCTAACGACCGACGACGCGAGCGGCGAACCGCATCCCATTCCCGGCACTGCCTCGAGAGCGACCACCTGCATCACCCAGTGGTGGGGGAAGGATTCGAACCTTCGTAGGCGTTAAGCCGGCAGATTTACAGTCTGCTCCCGTTGGCCGCTTGGGTACCCCACCGTGCCCGCTCGCAGCCGCCTGGACCGAGGTCGCAATCATCTCACGACGCGCTGACGCTCCAGAGCTGACGGCGAGAATCGAACTCGCAACCGCCTGATTACAAATCAGGTGCTCTGCCAATTGAGCTACGTCAGCACACGGCCTTTTTGCGCGAGACATGTAGCATACTCACCGCTCGAAAAGCAGTCAAGCGCGAGAGGTGAGCTATCTCTCGCTACCGCACCTTCTTCCACTTGGTGCCGAGCGGTGTGTCTTCGATGGCGATGCCACGCGCTTCGATCTCCCGGCGGATGCTGTCGGCGGTGTTGAAATCTCGTCGTGCGCGTGCCTGTTCTCGCGCGGAAATCTTGGATGCGACCCAACTTTCGAGATACGGGGCTACGGAAGGCGCATCCGGAACGATGTCGAGGACGCCGTTGACCATCGCGAACGCGGACCGGGCTCTCTCGAGCGCCGTCTTGTCGTCCCCGTGAGCCTGGTCGAGCTCGCTGTTCGCTCGGCGAATGAAGTCGAAGAGTGCGGCGACGGCCTGTGGCGCGTTGAGGTCGTCGAAGAGCGCCGCTTTGGCGTCGCGTTCGAGTGTGCCGGCCGCCTCGACGAGACCGGGCGTGCCCGACGTGGCCGCCGAGAGACGGTCGGCGAATTCGCCGACCCTGCGGACTGCGCGCTGGGACGCCTCGAGGGCTTCTTCGGTGAGGTTGAGCTGCTGCCGGTAGCGCACCGAGAACACGAAGTGACGAAGTGCTGCGGCGCCGACGCCGGCGTCTCGTAGATCGGTGACGCTCATGACGTTTCCGACGCGCTTGGCCATTTTCTCGCCGTCGGTGAGCAAGAATTCGCCATGGCACCAGAACCGGCTGAACGTGACGCCGGTCGCGCCTTCGGACTGGGCGATTTCATCTTCGTGGTGCGGAAAGATGAGGTCGACACCGCCGCCGTGGATGTCGAGCGTGTCGCCCAGATACTTCCTGGCCATGGCTGAGCACTCGAGGTGCCAACCAGGGCGTCCGCGGCCCCATGGGGAGTCCCATGCGGCTCGGGTTCGCTCGTCCTCTGGCTTTGCGGCTTTCCAGAGCGCGAAGTCGCGCACGTCTTCCTTGTTATAGTCGTCGGCGATGACTCGGGCGCCCGGCCGAATGGTGCGCGTGTCGAGTCGTGACAGACGGCCGTAATTCGGGAATCGAGCGATGGCGAAGTAGACCGAGCGATCATCCGCCTGATAGGCGAGTCCTTTTTCGACGAGCTGCTGCACGAGGGCGATCATTTCACCGATGTGCTCGGTTGCCTTGGGGTACATCTCTGCCGGCTCGATGCGGAGAAATTCTCGATCGCGCTGAAAGATGTCGGTGACGGGCTCTGTGACCTCCGAGATCGTTTTGCCCGACGAGTCGGCGCGGCCGATGATCTTGTCATCGACATCGGTGATGTTCATGACTTGGTAGACCTTCCAGCCTGCGAGCCGCAGCGTGCGGCGCAGAAGGTCTTCGAACAGAAACGTACGAAAGTTGCCGAGGTGGGCAGGGTTGTAGACGGTGGGACCGCAGGTGTACATGCGGACTGTACGACCGTCTTGCGGCGCGAAGGGTTCCGCGCTGCGGGACATAGTATTGTAGAGACGGAAGTCGGGCATGCTCTCGAGTTGCAAGAGACCGGCGGGTCGTCGAGCGGGCAAGCTAGGCGGCGCGGGGAAGTCGGTCAACGGAACGCGGCTCTGTAAGGCGGTCGGCGGGCTGCCGTACAATATTCTCCACGCATCAGCCAGCGGCGTGATCAGGGGGCCGGATGTCGCGAGCATTCGTGAATGAGGATGCCGCCGGCGGGGGTCCACGCAGGCGCTTCGACTTGCCCCCGAGGGGTGACGCATCGTTCGCGGCAGCCGCGGCGGACGTGCTGCTGCGGGCATCGGTGGATGGTGAGACAGCGAGCGCGGAAGAGGCGACCGGCTATTACTGGGGCGCCGACGCACTGCGTGACGAGGTCGAGCGGATTCTGGCTCGTGCGCGCGCCGAAGGTGATGATGCCCTCGCTCGCGCCGCCGAGCGATATCTGCGCTGAGGTTGGTCGCGGGGAGTGGCATCACGGTCGCCGCTCCAACGCGTTCGGCTCAGCGACGCGCGCCGGGCTGCGCATGCTACGGTGCGGCTCGGGTCCCGATGTGCGGAGCGTCCCTTCGCGAATCGTCATGATCCGGCGGGCCAGTGGCTCGAGGCCGGCGGCCTCGCGCTCCGCGAGCACGATGGTCATCCCGCGACTCGCCAGTTCGCCTAACAAGATGCGAGCGCCGCTGGACAGGTCGGCGAGCACGCCATCGAGCAGCAGCACCGGCGTCGCGGCGGCGAGAGCGCGGGCGAGATGTTGGCTGGGGGAGAGGCGCGAGTTGCTCCACGAGACGGGGCCGATGTAGGACGCCAGGCGTCCGCTCTGCGCTCCGCACACGGTGATGGTGCCGGCATCGGGGCGCAGGAGGCCGGCCAGGCACAGGAGCAGTGTGGTTTTGCCGCTGCCGACGGCGCCGCAGAGGCCGACGATTTCTCCCGCGCGGACGCTCATCTCGATGCCGGTCAGCACGGCAACGCGAGCCTGGCACCCTTCGACGCCGGCGAGAAACGATTTGTGGAGTCCGCGGATGACCAACGCAAACTCGTACTGGGACGGTGCTGACGGTTGAATGCGAGACATCGGCCACCCGTGCATGCGACCACGTGGGGCAGAGGCGCCGCTGGGCGCCGCCGCGAGAGTCAGGCGACAATCTCGCGGTGTGTCGGGGAAGAGCTGTTAGCGAATTGCCGCGGCGCGTGGCGAAACATTGCGCGCGCGCTGCGCGTGGAACGCGTCGATCGCCTGGACAATGGGCTCGGGATCGAAGCGAACCGGGTCGGTGGCCGGCAAGCCGGTCTCATCGCGGGCGCGCGCGATGGCATCGCGGGCCGCCTGCGCCGACAGATCGTACGTATTCAGGCAGACGGCGATGACCGGCGCGTGGCGCAACGGTCTGGTCATGGTATCGTGGATCGCGATGACGTCGCGGAGCGGCGGGATCTTGACCCATGGATTATTGGTGATCACCGTGCGCGACGGCTGCGTGCAGAGCACGAGCGCGTGCGGCAGCGATCCGTGCAACAGGCCTAACGTGACGCCCGAGTACCCCGGGTGGATGAGCGATCCCTGGCCTTCCACCAGCACGATCTCGGCGCCCTCGGCCGCTTCCACCACGAGACGTTCGGCGGCGCCGGCAATGAAGTCGGCGATGACGGCGTCGACGGCGATGCCCCATCCTTCGATGAGGATGCCGGTTTGGCCCGTGCCGGCGAAGTGCACGGCGCGTCCGCGTTGGGCGAGCCCGTCGCGCAGCTGCAAGGCAGCCGTCATTTTGCCGATGTTGCAGTCGGAGCCCACCGTGAGGATGACCGTTGCATCGACATCGCGCACCCGTCCGCCGGCGACGGTCAGGTCGCCGGGGGGCAGGCGGAGATCGTGCAGCGTCACGCCGCGCGCGGCCGCGCGGGCGGCGAATTCCTCGTCGCGGCTCAGGAACGTGTGCAATCCGCTCCACACGTCGAGGCCGGCGTCGATGGCGCCGAGGATGGTGGCGCGCCAATCGTTAGGCAGCCGGCCGCCTTGCGGGGCGACGCCGATGAGGAGGGCCGTCGGCGAGCGCGCGAGTCCGTCGGCGAGCGCGCCCACCACGGGAATGCTGCCGCCGAAGCCGAGCACGTCCTGGACGGTCGTGCCGGCGAAGCGCGAGTCCAGCACGGCGGCGACGCGATCCGGTGTGTAGCGGATGCAGGAGTTGGCGGTCTTGGACGAGAGCGGGCCGAACTGGCCCTCGACGAGGATCAGGAAGCGAAGATCGGACGGCATCGGTGTAAGTTAGGCGACGCGCTTGGCCGCCGTCGATTCGGCGCGGGCGAGCACGTCGGGAGGGTTCGCGGGAATGACGACGTCGGTTTCTGGCGCGGGCGCCTTGACGACGAAGGCGCGATCGCGCACCAGCCGCGGGAATCCGTGGCCCTCGTAAATCCGGTTCATCAAGACGCGGCGCACGACCACGTCCACCAGCACGAGGGTGGGCACGGCCACGAGCAGCCCGACGGGTCCCAGCAGCTTCCCCATGATGAGCACGCTCAGGATGGTCAGCACCGGGGGGAGATTCACCTGGCGCTGCATGATGAGCGGGGAGACGAGATTGCCCTCGATGAGGTGGATGAACACGCCTAACCCAATGACGGCGAGCGCCCGGGCCGCTCCGCCGGAGGCGCCGAGGACGAACAGCGCCGGCAGGAGGGTCGAGGTGAGGGTGCCGAAGAACGGCACGATGGCGGCCACCCCGGCGAAGAGCCCGAACGTGAGCCAGTACGGGACGCCTAACGCCCAGAGGCCGATGGTCGTCAGGACGCCGAGGAGCGTCATCGAGGCCAGCTGCCCGACGATCCAGGAGCGCAGCGTGCGCGACAGGTCCGCCAGCACGTTGCGCACGAGGTCGCGGTGCAGCGGCGGGACGAGCGCGATGAGGTACTCGCGGTACAGCCCCGGATGCAGCGTGAGGTACACGCCCATGATCGCGACGGACACGATCTCGATCGTGAAGCCTAACGCACCGAACAGCTTGGGCAGCACGTCAGTGAAGTAGCGCGACGTCTGGTCGTACACGGCGAGCAGCACGCGGTGCTGGCCGGGATTCCACAACGAGCGGAGCGCGGGATTGCGCGCCAGCGCCTGATCGATCGCGCTGTCCCAGCGGAGAATCGTGTCCGGAAGGACCTTGACCAACGCTTGCGTCTGCTCGACGATCGGCGGCACGAGCAGCCACAGGAAGCCGACGAACACGGCGAGCGACCCGACGATGCCCAACGCCACCGCGGCGCGGCGCGGCCATCCGAAGCGGCGCTGGATGCCATCGGCGAGCGCGCCGAGGTACAGCGAGAGGAGGACGGCAATGAAGAGCAGGAGGAACAGCTCTGCCGTCGAGTAGAGCAGCAAGAGCGCGAGCAGCGTGATGACGGTGCCCGCGAGAATGGGGGCAAAGCGGAATCGCGACGACCCGCTCGCCCCCATTGCACTCGTACCGCCCGTACCGCCGCCAGCCGATGCCGCGCTCACGCCGGTTTCTTGCCCTCCCCGGGTGCGCTGCCGTGATCGTCTTCGATTTCCGCGTGCACCGTTTCTTCGGCCGGCCCGTTGTTGCCGCCCGTGCCGAGCTGCCTGTTCTGCGCCGGCGCGCCCTGCGGCAGCATGCCCATCTTTTGCTTGAGCGCGAGCAGCTGCGCATCGGCGTTGTTGGTCACCGCGCCCTTCTCGAGCACCTTGAAGTCTTTCGTTAGGCGGTCGCCGCTGAACTCTTCAACGATCACGGCGTTGGCCAGCATGCGGCGCTCGTTGTCTTCGATTTTCGCTTCCATCCGCTCGAACGCCTCGAACGCAGACTTCTCCGACATCGACGACATCGTCTGCTGGATCTGTTTCTGCGCCTCGGCGCGCTTCTGCCGCGCGATGAGCAGGTTCTTCTTGCGCTTGGCCTCTTCGATTTTGTCGTTGAGATCACGGAGCGAATTCTTGAGCTTCTCCGTCTCCGCCTGATGCGCCTGCCACGTCGCCTCCAACTGTTGCGCGTGAGACGAGTGCTCGTTCTGGCGCAGCAGCGCCTGCTTGGCGAGATCGTCACGGCCTTCCTGCACGGCGAGCATCGCGCGCCGCTCCCACTCCTGCCCTTCCTTATATTCGCTGTCGACCTGGTCGCGCAAACGGCGCTCGTCGGCGATCGCCGCCGCCACTTGCTGCTTGGCCTTGGCGAGCTGCGAACGCATGTCGATCAAAATCTGATTCAACATCTTCTCGGGGTTTTCCGCCGAGGAGATGAGATCGTTGATGTTGGATTTGATCAGCGATGAAAGACGGTCGAAAAGACCCATGGTTCACCGATCCTCTCGGTACGGCGCGAGCTCGCGCAGGTGGGACGCCAGCGCAAGCGTCATGGATTCGTATGCCGCGAGAAATTCCTCGTAATCCAGGTGCGACAGCTCCATCGCCTCGGTGAGCACGACGGCATTGCCTTCGATGCCGTACGAGCCGTGCACCAACTCGCTGGCGTTGAGCTCGAGCAGGCGGCGCGACAGCGTTGCGCCCGCATGCGCATTTTTGGGCAGGTCCATCACCTTCATGCGAAGCAAGAGCACCGGTGGTGAATAGTGGACCACCACATCGGCGTCGAGCTCGCCGCCGGGACGCACGATCCACATGCCCGGATGAATCTCCGCGTGGGTCGCGCCATCTATTCCTAGCCGGTCGAGGAAGTCTTCAATCTCTTCTTTGGTGACCATGGGCCGTTGACTCGGGGTCGTGGGACGGAGTCTGGCAGCGCGAGCACCGTGCACCGTGATGCCTGTTCGCAACGCGGACATGGGCTCCGTCTCTTTCACCGTACGCAGGCGGCGCGAACGGCGTTTCATACGAAGTCCATCCCCTACGCGGGAAGATACTTGCATCGGCGACCCGCCAACAGACGCCGATCAGTGCGTCGAGCGGCGAATCTGTATGAGACGCTCGCGGGCGAGTCGGCGGCCGGTGGGCGTCGCGGCGAGCCCGCCGCCCGCGGTCTCGCGGTAGCGCACGTCCATCGCGCGTCCGATCTCGCCCATGGTGTCGATGACTTCATCGACGGGAATCGCGAACGTGATGCGGGCGAGCGCCATCTCGATGCCGGCGAGCGCGATGGCGGATCCCGTCGCATTCCGAAACACGCACGGGAGCTCGACGAGTCCGCCCAACGGATCGCAAACGAGGCCGAGCATGCCTTGCAGGGTGAGCGCGACGCCGTGTCCAACCTGGACGGGGGTCCCGCCGAGCAGCTCGACGCCCGACCCGGCTGCCATCGCGGCGGCAGCGCCGGTTTCGGCCTGGCATCCGCCTTCCGCTCCGGAGAGCGACGCGCGCTCGGCGA
>DAHUXU010000410.1 GCA_027307005.1 Gemmatimonadota bacterium | reverse complement strand
TCTTGAACAATGCGCTCTGATCGAACTCGGGCGCGCGCTGCAGATCCCGAAGCAGCTCCTTCTTGCTCACGTTCAGGACCTTGATCTTGAGCATCTCGCTCGTTTCCGACTGGCCGAGCATGTAGCGCAAACCGCGCCACGTGCCCTCCAATTTCTGGAACTCGGGCGCGTGCATCACCTCGTTCAACTGCAGCGAAATCAGATGATCGATCTGCGCGATGCGCGCGTTGATCATCACTTCGGTGTCTTTCGCCACCGTGATCTGGCCGGCGAGCACCTCGGACACGAACTGCTTCACCATGTCCTTGCCGCGCTCCTTGGCGGCGGAGTCCTTGCCCATCCGACCCTGCTCGACGATCTGGTCGAGCAGACTCAGCTCGGTGGCCTCGGCGGCGGCTGTCGCCTGTGCGGCCTTTGCTTCAGGCATTGGACCCTCCATCGGTGCCGAGCTCCGCGCGCAGTTTCTTCATCTTGTCTTCGTCGCCCAACGTCGACTGAAGGATGTCGTCCAACTTCTCGTTGCCCTGCAACGTGCCGCGCAGATCGGCCAGCTTGGTGCGCAGGTCGAGCAGCTCCTTGAGCGGCTTCACCTGGCGCGCCACCGCGTCCGGCGAGAAGTCATCGAGGCTCTTGAACGTGAGATCGACGCCGAGCTTCCCGGCGTTCGGATCCTCGCTCAGCTTGTTCTCCACCGAGAACGCGAGATGCGGCTTCATGCTCGCGATCACCTCGTCGAAGTTGTCGAGCGTCACGTCGACGAATTTGCGGTCCTTGAGCTTCGCCAACGGTTCAACCGGCTGACCCGAGAAGTCGCCGAGCACGCCCATCACGAACGGCAGCTCCTTGACCTCGATCGCACCACCGGTCTCCACGTCGTAACTGATGTTGACACGTGGCGGTCGTACGCGCTCCAACTTCTTCTGCGTGCTCTCCTTTGCCATGACTGAGCTCCTGATCGGGGTCGGTGCCGTACCGGTTGAAAACGGGGTGGCTCGTTAGAAATCGAGAGAGTTGAAGAACGCCGGCACCGAGCTGTGGAGCCCGATCACGGCGCTGGGCAATCCGGGAGCGAGGGGAGATGTCCTGGCCGCACTCTTGGCGACACCCATCACTGACTGGAGACCAACGCGCCGATCATACGGGCCTACTGGCCGGGTGTCAAGAAAACACATCTTCGCTGCGCATGCCGCGTCGTACGGCGCGATTCGGTTGTACTCCACGACACAATTGCCTGAAATCGCACGACACGCGGCAGCATTCACGCGGCAGCCACCGGTAGGGGTAGCAGCTCCGTTTCGAGGCAGCCGGCGTTCACAAAAAATGAGACGAGCGACACGATCGCTTCCTCGGCGCCATCCACACCGACCAGCCCATCGGCGACGAGCGCGCGCGCCAGCTCGCGGACGCCGATCGATTCCGTACAGCGCGTGAGGATCGCTCCGGTTTCGGGCGAGCACTCGACATTCGTCCTGAACGGCGCCTCTACTGAAAGCTCGACCCGTTCGATTCGCCAGCGGCCGTCGGCGAGCCGCTGATCCGAGCGAATGCGCACGCCATCGCGACATCGCACCCGAGAGTCGAGGAGTCGCGCTGCAAAGTCGGGCGACTCCCGGTTTCGTGCCCAATCCAACTCCCAGTCCAGCGATTCGCCGAGTCGCGTGGTGCCGCAAGACCGCCGCGCGGTAAAGGGCGTTCGCGGCGACGCATGACGCTCGATGGCCATCGACACGTACACGAGCTTCTCGGCGCCCATGGCCTGATAGGCGGCGATCTTCGCATCGGCGTCTTCCTGCGACGATTGTCCGGCGCGCGCGACGGTGCGAAAATAGTCGGCCGGGTCGCGCGCAGCCCGGAGGGCGAGGACGACATCAAACTCGACGTTCGACGGGCCAATCATTTGACGGATGCGCTGCTCGAACGGCCCCTCGGTGC
>DAHUXU010000181.1 GCA_027307005.1 Gemmatimonadota bacterium | reverse complement strand
ACCGTCCGAATTCTGCGTCGAGAACGGAACTGCGCCGCAGTACATCTCAGCCATGAGCATTTGGCTGTAAGCCTCCAGGCTCAACGCCTGGGACTGATCCGGACTGTTCGGCGCGAACTGGGTGTACGCAGCTGAGGCGCTAGCCGCGAGCGCCCGGGCCTGCTCGATGTTGAAGAAGATGGTGAGCAGCGTCGAATTGTTATCCGTCGTCGTACGCTGATCGACCACGATACGGGTCGGGAAGGTCTCGGTGAACGAAAACTCGTCGGTGAACAAGCCGGTCATGTTGACGAGTCCTTCGTTACCACCCGATCCGTCCCCACCGAACGCCAGGTTGAACGCACCAATGGCCGCGCCCAACTGGGTTGGCAGCTTATCGGCGCCAGCGACCGAGCCTGGGCTTGCCACGTCTGGATCCTGCACTCTCAGCAGGTGGTCGCAGCCGACGGCTCCCAGGACACACACCGCCAGGGCGACGCCTAACCGGAATCGCGCAGACGGTAAAGCAATGCGATTACGCATAATATTGGTTTCTCGCTCGAAGGAGTCTCGTCGCACTCACCACGTCAAGTCGATCCGAACCGTGTAAGCGCGCAACGGCGGCAGCGTCAGGAAGTCATCCGCCGAGAAGTTGCCCGTTGCGTTCTCATTGAGCTCCGGATCGAAACCCTTGTACTTGGTCCACGTGGCCAGGTTGCGACCCGCGACCGTCAAGCTGAGGTTCTGCGCTCCAGCGCGATGCGCGATGCTTTCTGGCGCCAGCAACGTGAACGAAACCTCGCGGAGCTTCCAGAACGTTGCCGGCTCGATGAATCCGGCATCGGAACCCTCGCGCTGGGCGATGTTTGCCGCCTGTGCCGCGAGCGATGCATGCGGATTCTGCGCAGCCGCGCAGATGTTGAACTTGCAGCGGAAATCTTCCGTAAAGTTGAGCAGCTTCTGACCGCCTTCGTAATCCAACTGGCCGTTGAGGCGGAAGTACTTGAAGAGCGTCAACTGGGTCGTGAACGTGCTCTGCAGCGTCGGGAACGGCGTACCCAAAAAGACCGCCGTGTCGCCGAGCGTGACCTCGCTCGGATCGATCAACCCGTCGCCGTTCGCATCCTTGAACGTGTAGGGTTGCTGGAAGTAAGCACCGGCGGGATACGTGTTCTGATGCCGCTGAGCATTGTCGGCACCGAACAGGATCGGCGTGATGCCCTGTCCAAGGTTCAGAATCTTGTTGTGGTTGGACGAAACGTTGACGCCGAGGGTCCACTGGACCGGATCCTTCGTAAGAATCGTCGCGTTGAGGAGCCCTTCAACGCCCTGATTCTGAACCGAACCGAGGTTCCGGAAGATCGAAAGCGCTTGACCCTGAGACGGCGGTAGCGGCGCGGCGATCAACAGGTCGTCGGTGTGCTTGTGGTAGTACGTGAACGACAGCGACGCGCGCTCGTTGAGGAGGCCCACGTCGAAGCCGGTCTCGATTTCCTTGGACCGCTCGGGCTGAAGTTTGATGTTGCCAACGCCGCCCGGCGTAAACGAGGCCTCTTCGCCACTCGGCGCGATGACCGAGACCGGGTTGAAGAACGTGACGGCATCACGGAAGCCAGGCTGACGGCCAGACTCGCCGTAGGCGGCGCGAATGCGCAGCGAACTGAACATGTCTGATTTCGGGAACCACGGCTCCTCGCCAAGCACCCAGGAGAGGCTAACTGACGGATAATAGACTTCCTTGAAATCGAGGCCGAATGCGCTGTTCTTGTCACCACGCAGACCGCCCGTGAGAAACACTTTGTCGCGCCAGGCGAGCTGTTCGCTGCCGAACCCGCCTAGCGTGATGTCGCCAGTGTTGGTTTCGCCGACCGCGAATTGGGCCGTCGTGCCGGCGAGGGAGCCGGTGCCCGCGAGCAACTGCTTACCAAAGGCGAACGTACCCTTAATGGTCTCGTTGTTATAGTCGACACCGGCCGTTGTCGTCGACTTGAGGTCGGACGTCAGGTTGAACGTCGCCGTGCCGCTGCCCTGCATCGTGTACTCGAACGTCTGGAACGGACTCGATGTGCGCTGCCCGAGCGGCAAGTCGCCGAAGTTCACCTCGTTAGGCGGGATCAGTTCCTGGTTGGAACTATTGGTGAAGTCCAGACCGGCCGTCGCGTTCCAGTTGAGCCATGGCAGCATCAGCCACGATCCCTGAACGGATGTGGTGAAGCGATCGACGTTCTGATGCGTGCTGATGGCAGATATCTGCTGTGGCGTCTGGCCAGCGAGGTAGCCGCGCGCCGCGTTATCGATAGGCGCGCCCAACAGGCCGCCGCCAAGGACGCCGAGAATGTCGTTGTCGTTCTGCGGCAGGCGGAGACGGCTCTGCACGTATCCGACGCTCGCGCTGATGTTCATGTTGTCGCGCGGCTGCGCCGCCACGTTGGCGCGCATGTCGAAGTGGTGCTCGACGTTCCACGGCAAGATGCCCTGTTGCTTATCCCAGTTGCCGGAGATGTAGTACTGCGCGCGATCGCCGCCACCGTTCACGCTGAGCCCGTAATTCTGCGTGTTTCCCTGCGTGAACGGGCTGGCCTGCACGAGGGGATTCCAGGACAGAATCGAAGTGGGCGTGCAACCGGTTGCCGCCGACGTGAGGTTGCTGCAACGCGTCGTGTCGCCGCTCGCGCTCACATTGATAGCGCGCAGGTTGGCTGGCCACGCCGTCTCGTCGTTCATCGTGCCACCTTCGACATGCGCCTGCCAACGAGCCCTGCCGGACACGCCTTTCTTGGTGGTGATGTAGATGACGCCGTCGGCTGCCGCTGTGCCGTAGAGCGACGATGCCGCCGGGCCCTTTACTACTTCGATGTTCTCGATGTCCTCAGGATTGAGGTCGTTGAAGCGCGAGGGCGCCTGACCGCCGACGCCGATCATGCCATTGGTGCCGTCGCCCAAATCACCGTTGACCCGGATGCCGTCGACGATGATCAACGGATCGTTGCTGAGCGACAGGCTGCTTGCGCCGCGAATACGGATCTTGGCGTTGCCGCCGACCGTTCCGCCGCTTTCCGTCACGGTGACGCCAGGCACCCGCGACTGAAGCATTTCGGACGCGCTCGACACCGTCGCCTTGTTGAGCGAGTCGACGTCAACCTTTCCGGTCAGAACGCCGCTTTGACGCACGCGCTCTTGCGACCCGTTCGCAACGATGACTTCGGCGTCGAGTGAAACGGCCCTAGCGCTGAGCGTAAAGTCAGCCGTGGCCGTAGCACTGCCCGTGACCGTGACCGCCTGCTCGACTGCATCATACCCGATACGCTGAGCACGCACTCGCAACGCGCCTGGCTGCACGCTGCCGATGCGGTACTCGCCCTGTGCGTCGGTGAGTGCGCCGCGGTGCGTGCCGACGATCGTCACCTGTACACTGGGGATCGGTTGCTTTGTTGCCGCGTCGATGACGTGGCCCGAGATGGTCCCTTGCTGGGCCATAGCCCAAGCCGGGAACAACGCGAGCGCGGTCGCCGCGGCGGCCCAACTGCGGACAAACTTCGTCATGCCTCCTCCTTCACCTCGCGGTGAACATGAGTGACTGCCCTGCGACTAACGAACGAACGGCACATCTCGGGAACACGGCACGGTTCCCTATTCGCGCGGCGACGAGGTCCGCGCATTCCTGGATGGGGTAGGTATCGAAGAAAGACTAACGACGCTGCCCGTGCGCGCCGAATTCAGGCCATCATCGCTCACTCGAAGCTTCAAGCCTCAATCGAGCAAAAATTGTAAGAACTTTCACACGAATGTCAAGCGACCTCTACATTGACAAGTCACTGTGATTATTGAGGCTAGAGTCAGAGATTTGTCTTCGCCACGTAAAATCAGCTACTTACCACACAGACGATGGCCATTAACGATGTCAGGGACCGCACGCGTTTCACGTCCGCCGTGATCGGGCAGCGATCGTGGGCATTCGATCGCGTTTTGACGTAGCGCAGCCCGGGCCCACCGGTACAGCAGAGCCCGGCAGGCGGACACGATGTTCCATCGCCTGACGACTGGCGCCTAACGGGGCCGGTGTGCCAACGCCGCCCGCAGCGACGGCGCAGGGTCGATCGCGTCGCCCCATTTCTTGATGTGGATCTCGAAGTGCAGGTGCGGACCCGCTGCCTCCGCGTCCCCAGAATCGCCCACGTAGCCCACCACGTCGCCAGCCGATACCCGGTCGCCGTTCTTCAAACCCCGCGCATAGGCGTATCGCGGCGGCGCGTCGTTGTCCCGCGTGCCCGGGTCGTCGTTGTTGAGGTGCGCGTAGAAATACAGGTTGCCGTCATCGCCGCGCAGCAGTAGCTCGTAACCTTTCCCCTTTTTCGGACGACTGGTCGAGATCCAGTCCACCGTGCCGTCGACGGCCGCCAGAATAGGCGTCCATCGCGGAACGAACATGTCCTGCCCCTTGTGACTCCGCTTGCCGCCGTCGCGCGGATCGCCAAACCCGCTCGTGAAGCGCACCGAGTCGGCCGCGAGCGGAAACGTGATCGGGACAATCTGCTCGCGAGGCGCGCCGGCGCGTCCACCGCCCGCGGTCGCGCACGCAGTGAGCACAAACACAACGGCGAGCCGTACGAGCCTCGCCGTTTCGGACCCCAGCCGCGACACCATTCGCCTTACGGTTGCGGCTTGCTCGTAGAACCGGCAGGTGCAGGATTCGAGAAGTCGACCTTCGGCACTTCTCGCGCTCCCGGATTCGTCACCTGGAAGTACGGCTTCTCCTTCGCACTGATGACTTTGGCCGTGAGCACCGCAGGGAAACGCCGGATGTACGCGTTGTATTGCTGCGCGGCCTGATTGTAGTCTCCACGCGCGACCGCAATGCGGTTCTCGGTTCCCGTCAACTCATCCTGCAGCCTCAGGAAACTCTGATCGGCCTTGAGCTGCGGATACGCCTCGGCCACCGCAAAGAGTCTGCCTAACCCGGACGTGAGTTGGGCGTTGGCGTTGGCCATCTGCTGCGGATCGTGCGTCTGAATCGCTCCCACGAGGCCTGAGCGCGCCGTGGCGACCTCGCTGAAAACCTGTTCTTCATGCTGCGCGTATCCCTTCACCGTGCTCACGAGGTTGGGAATCAGGTCGGCACGGCGTTGCAGCTGCACCTCGATCTGGCCCTGTGCAGCCTTCGCTTGTTCATCCAGTGTCTGAATCGTGTTGTACCCGCATCCGGCCAACAGCGGCACGAAGCACAGCGCGAGTAACCGCATTCGCATCCGTAACCTCCGAGCAGAGCGTCTCACGAATGGTATAGTCACGCCGGCCTGAAGCTCAACTGGACGATGTACTTTCCGGGCTTTACCGAGCCAGACGTCGGCTTCCACGCGCGCGCCGCCTTTTCATCGAGGCACTGGTTCACCGACTTCCCCGCCTTCGATGACCACGTGTCCGCCTTCACGCGCGCATCGCTGACGCCACTCGATCCCACCGTGACGAGCATCGCCACGCCGCCCTGCAGACGCGGATCCACCTTCTGCCCGAATTCCTGATAGCAGAACTGCGAGAAGGACTGTTCGCGCTCGACCACCTCGATCAACGCGGGCGGCGCCGGCGGAATCGGCTTCTCGGCCAACTGCGGCTTGGGTGGTTTGAACGTATCGGGCGCCGCCGCCGGGATCGCGCTCTGCACAGAGTCCAGATTCATCGGCGTCGTGTCCTGCGCGATCGGCGGCGGCGTCGCCTGCTTCTTGTCGTGCGAACACGCGGCAACCAGGACAACCGCCGCGGCAGCGAGCATGCGTCGCATCATCCAGCTCCTTGTTTATCCAGATAGACAACCAATTGATGGGCCCCGGCCAAATAGCTCGAGAGCACCGTCGGGACGTCGTCCTTCGTGAGGCGCTGCGCGCCTCGCACGTGTTGAACGACGCGCACGAATGCGTCAGTCGACACGCCGGTCGACTGCGCCACGTGTCGCGACAGCACCTCGTAGTCAGTGGACGGAGTTTCCCCCCGGTCGCGTAACACCGCGCGAAAAATCACCATGAACGTGCTCAGGCTCGCCTCGAGCAGCTCGAGCAAGCGCTTCCGATCGCCGCCCGTCGCGAGAATCGCCTGACGCAGCTGCAACAACTTCCCCATCGCTTCGCGCTCGAGCTGCAGACGCAGATCCTTTCTGTCGACGCGAATTCCTGAAAACGGATCCGCGCCGAACAGCACACGGTTTCGTTCGAGGATGTCGGCGTACTCCATCGCAAACACATCGGACGACGAGCGCCACTCGTCTTCCGTGAGCGTGAGCGGCGGGGGATGTCCCGCCTCGGACCACGCACGCGCGATGGCCGCCTCGCGCTCGAGCAACGGCAGATCGAGCGACCGAACGAGAACGAGCACGTTGAGATCCGAACGCTTTGCAATGTGCTCGCCCGCAGCCGCCGAGCCATAGAGCACGACGGCCCGAAGCTCGTCGCCAAATGCCTTCTGCAGCTGCTCCACCAGTTGTTCGAGTGTCATCTTCGCCATGTGCGCCTCACCAACTCGAGCCACCGCCGCCACCACCAAAGCCGCCACCGCCCCCGAATCCGCCGAATCCTCCGCCTCCGCCGCCAAAACCGCCGCGACCGCCGCCCCATCCGCCGCGACCACCGCCCATGCCACTCAAGAACAAGAGCGGAAGACATCCGCCGCACCCGCGTCCGCGTGACAGCGACGACACGAGCACGACGAACACCAGAATCAAAAAGAAGGCGACGATCGGCGGGAATCCGTTACTGCTGCCGCTGCTCGTACTCACCGGTTCCGGAGGCGCGAGCGTCGTGTCGAGCGTGAAGTGGTATTCGCCGGCGAATCTCTGTGCGACCTGATACGTCAGTTGCTCGATGCCGCCCGCGTAGTCGCGCTGCTTGAAAAAGTCGACTGCCGACCGGCACATGTCGCCCGCATCGGCGTCGGTGATGAAGCCTTCCGCACCATATCCCGTCCCGACATAACACTGGCCCCGGCCGCTCGAGTTGGTCTCCTTGGGGACCACCAGGATGATGACGCCCGTATTGCGCGTCGGATCGCCCGGCTTGCCGAACTTGCCGACCTTCCACGTGCGACCAATTTGCAGCGCGACTTGATTCGGGTCGTTCTGGCCGATGTCCGGCAGCGTGACGACGACGATTTCGCCGCCAGATTTCGTGCGGACGTCGTCGATGATTCGCTGGATGTGCTGCTGACTCGCCTGCGGAATGATGTTGGCGAAGTCGTTCACGTAGCCCGTCGGCGCCGGGAGCTGCAGCGCCTGCGCGACGACGAGCGCACTCGCCAGCTGCCGCGGGAACAGTCTCGACCACACCGTCAGATCTGCCTCCTGTGACGCGCCGGCGCCCGTTAGGCAGCCGGTCGCGGCAGCCCGGGCGCTCCGGCGGCTACTTGCTGAACACGAACGAGAAGCTGTACGTGCCGCCGCCCTGGTCGGACGATGGGAAGTGCCAGCCTAGAATCTTCTGCTTGATGCAGGCTTCCGTTTCCTGAGAGCCTGCGCCAGACCACGTGTGGTTGGTGATGTTGACACCCGTCACGTTGCCGGCGCCGGTGAGCGTCACTGCGACGTTCACGGTGCCCGCCAGCGACGGGTTCACCTTGAGACCGTTCTCGGTGTAGCAGAACTGCAGTTGCGACTGCCGGCCGCGCACGTAGTTGCCCAAGTCCGAAACGTTGCGCCCGGGTCCTCCCACCTTCTCGGCGCGGATGACGCTGGGCGGCGCGACGCTCACGGAGGAGAAGCCGACTCCGCCACCGCCGCCGACGCCGCCCAAACCGCCGCCGCCCGGTGTGCTGCCGAGGCCTTCGCCTAACCCTCCGCGTCCCGGTGTCCGCGAGCCCTGGCCGCCCTGGCCGTAGCCGATGACCGCCTTGCCGCTCTGGCCCGGCGTCGAGCCCGCGCCCGAATTGACATCGACGCCGCGCAGCACGTTGGACACGTCGCCGACCATGCCGCCGCCCTGCTTCGTTGCGGCGCCGCCGAACGCGGATCCGAACGCGGCCGCATCGTTCTTCTTGGGCGCGGTGTTGCGCCCGCCTTGGGCTGGGCGCGGGGTGGCTGCGGGCGCGGCCGGTGCGTCGGCCGGCTGCGGCGCGGGCGGAGAGAGGTCTTCGACCTTGACGTCGATCGGCGGCGTCTCCTGCGGCAGCAGCGCGATCGACGGCGGCACGATCGGGCCGAACGCCACGAGCAGCAGCCACAGGATGCCGAGCGCGCACGAGACGATCCACGAGTACCAGATCGCGCGGCCTTCGGCGTCCGCGAACTCGTAGCGCATATTGCGCGTGAACGACGTGTCGTCCACGGGCAGGCGCGCGCGCCGCGGCGTGGGCATCATGGGTGGCCGCATCGGGGCGTCGGGCATGCCTAACGCGCCCCCGTCGCGGCCGCCGTGGAATCCACCGGGCCTTCCTGCTTGCTCACCTCGAGCGACAGGTTGCGGAAGCCGGCCAGCCGCGCCGTCTGCATCATGCGCGCGAGGAGGTCATAGCGCATGCTCTTGTCGCCCTGGATCGCGAGCGGCACATCCAGCGGCTGACCGGAGGCGATCCGGTCGGCGCGGCGAATCGAGTCGGCGGCCACGCGCATCGCCGCGTACAGCGGCGGGATGAGCAGCGGCTGCGTCGGATCATTGGACGGCGCGCGCGCCGCATCCAGCGTGCTCATGATCGGCCGGCCGCCTAACGTGACCTGCGGCCCGATGCCGAGCGTGAGTTGTTGCAGCGCCGTGGCGCCGACGTGTGCCTCGGGCAGGCGCACGCCCGGCACCACCGGCGAGAGCTCGCCGACGGTGGCCGTCGTGAGCGCGAAGAACACGATCGACACCAGCGTGTCGACCAACGGCACGAGATTGAGCTCGGTGATCCGGAACTTGGCGAACTGCGCGGCGCGACGCGCCGCCCGCATGTCCCGTCCGCGGCTGCTCATCTGCTACCGTGCCGGGCCCGCGGGCGCGGGACCGCCCCGCGCGCGCGTGCCGAGTGAAATGCCGGTGAAGCCCGCCAATCGCAATCGCTCCAGCACGTGAATGACGTTGTCGTAGGCCACGTCGTCGGACGGGATGACGAGCACGTCCTTGTTCTGCGGATACTGCTGGCGGATCTGCGTCATCAACGCCTGCAACGTGCCTAACGCAGTGGCATCGAGTCCCTTGATCGCCTGACGGAATCCGCCGTTGCCCGAGTGTTCGACGTCGAGCTCGTCGTTGCTCACGCGCACGGCGAGCAGCAGGTTGAGCACGTCTTTCTCGGATTTCACTTGCGCCGCTTGCTGCGGCGTGGTGACCACCACCGGCGGCAGCGACAGGTCGAACGACGTGAGCGCCATCATCGTCTCGCCCTGATAGGTCAGCAGGGAAAAGAACACGATCGACGTGAGCGTGTCGACCAGCGGCACGAGGTTGATGTTCCCGTGCGCCGTCACCGGCGCACGTTCGGCGCGCCGTTGCTTGGATCGATGAAAGAGACTCGCCACGGAGGCTCCTCAGCGCGCGATGGGAGTCGCAGTCATGCGTGCGCTCACCGGTGGCCCAGGCGCACGTCCGGACGATCGATCAACGCGTTGATGAGCCGCACCTGGAACTCGTCCACCTGTTCGATGATGCCTTCCGCCTGGCTCACGAGATACGCGTGGGCGACCGACAGCGGTACGGCCGTGAGCAGACCGAAGCCGGTCGCGTTCAGTGCCACGGCGATACCGGACGCCAGTGCCGCCGACCGCTGCGCCGCGGCCTGCAACGACACCGATTGGAAGGCGTGGCGCAAGCCGAAGATCGTGCCTAACAGACCGATCAGGGTCGCGACGTTGGCCAGCATCGGCAAGTAGTGCAGCCGCCGCGTGAGGCGCGGCAGCACGCTCAGGGCCGCGGCGTCGGCGACGTTCTGCAGATCGGCCTCGTCGCGGCTCCGGCTGCGCAAGATGAGCAGGCCCATGTCCGGCAGCACCGCATTCGACTGCTGGCAGAGCTTGATCGCATCTTCGATCTTCCCGGCGCGGACGAGCTGGATCACCCGCTCGATGAACGCGCGCCCGTTGATCTTGGAGCGGATCACGATGGTGTAGAACCGCTCGATGAAGACGGCGAGCCCGCACACTGCCACCAGGAGAATGAAGTACATCACCGGGCCGCCGGCGCGGTAGTACTCGAGCAAGCTTGTCATCTAGAATCGTCCTCCGAGTAAGTGCGGCACGTGGGGGCCGTGGTGCTATCGTTTGGGTTGCGTGGTATCGTGCGGCGCGCGGAGAGTGTCTCTGGCCACGCCGAGTGCCTTCACCACCGCCTCGAGCGAATCGAGTCTCGCCCGCCGGTACTCCAGCTCCTTCATCAATTCCTTGATTTCCGCGGCGCGCTGCGCGGCGTTGGCGACATTCTGGCTCGACTGCGCGGCCGCCGACGATGCCGAATCGGCCGCGTGCTGCTTCGCCGCCGCCTCGCGGTCCGCGCGCTCGAGCGAATCGAGGCGTGCCCGCCGTTGCGCGAGCTCGCTGCGGATGGCTTCCATCTCGCGCGTGCGCGCCGTGAGATCCGTGCTCTGGGCGGCCGCTGCGTTAGGCGCTGCCCCGGCCGCGCCCGGCGCCGCGCCCCCGGCGGCCACCGATGGGGCCGCCGAGTCGGTGGGCGACTTTCCGGTGACCTCGCTGCGCGACAGCAAGCGGTAGCCCGGCATCGCCGCCGGCCAGAACGATGTCGATCCATTCTCCGCGCCTAACACTTGCCGGTCGTACACCGGCACCTCGCGCGGACGCACCGTCACGACCTGTGGCGTAGGCACCTGGCCGTGGATGACGATCGTCTGCCCGGCCTTGGGCGGCTTCTTCGGCGGCGCCGCCTGGCGCTGCGCAGGCAGTTGCGCTGCCGCGCCGAGCGCGAGCGCGCACGCCGCGATCGCGAACCGGACGATCGTTCTCGCGCGCATCATGGCGTCCCCGCGGGTTTGGCGGGCGCCGGCGGCGCGGCCGGCGTGTCGAGGGACGGCGACTCGTCCACCGTCCCGCCTAACGCAGCCTTCGCGCGATCCACCCACGCGTTCGAGATCGTGTCCTGCGCCGCCTTGTCCACCAGCGTCTGCCACGTCTTCCGCGCTTCGTTGAAGTACTGATCGGCCTGCTGTGACGCACCCGCCTGCGCGGCCGACAGCTGCTCGCCCGTCAGGTCGGCCGGCAGCTGCACGTTCTTGAGATAGTTGCCGTACTCCCACTGCGCGAGCCCGACGAAGTACGACGACGCCGCGAGCCACTGCGGCGAACCGGCGGCGATCGACCGCGTGAAGTGCCCCGTCATCGCCGACAACAGCCGGCGCTTGGGCGCCGACAGCCGCTCCACGCCCTTGCGCGTGAGGTTCAACCGGCTCGGAATACTGAGCGCGAGCGGCTTGTACTGCGCGTACAGCGCGGCGCCGGCGCGGAATTCTTCCTCGCCCAGCCGATCGGCGCACGTCGCCTTGAATTCCGCCGTCGGACGCACGCAGGCTTTCGCCAGCTCCGCCGCTGCCGCGGCGCTGTCGCCGGCCGCTTTCAGCATCGCGATGCGCGCCTGCTGGGCGGCACCGGCGCGCGGATCGCGCGGATTGCGCGCGACGAACGTGCCGTACGCACGCGCCGCATCCGATGAGTCCGCCGCCTGCACGTACAACAGGGCCGAGTTGTATTGCGCATCCGGCGCGCGCTTGTCGCGTGGATACGCGGCCGCGAATTCGCCGTACGCCGCCGCCGCATCCTTGGCGTGGCCTAACGAATCGAGCATCACGGCGCGCCGAACCATCGCGTCGGCGCGGCCGGGCCACGTGGGATTCTGCTGCACGAGCGAGTCGAGCGCCTTCACCGCGTCCTCGCGCCGGCCGAGATCCGCCAGCAGCTGCGTCTCCAGCGCCTGGTACTGCACGCGATACTTGTACGTCGGATACTGCGAGACGAGGCGTCCGGCCAACTCCAACGCGCGCGTCTTGTCCGTGCGCGACGTCGCCGTGTCGCTCTTCGCGCGCGCCGCGCTGTCGGCGAGCATGAACGTCTCGATCGCGTTGCGCAACGCGTCCGGCGCTTTCGCCGACGTCGGATTCCGATCCGCATACGCGACGTAGACCTGCTCCGCCGCGGCTTCGTAGTTCCCGCTCTTGATCAGCGAGTCGCCGTACGTGACGGCGGCAGCATTGCGAATCTTGTTGATCGAGTCGGCGAGCTTGCCGCGTCCCGCCTGACCGGCAATCGACTGCGCCTTCTCCCACTGACCCTGCGCCTCGGCATACTTGCCTTGCTTGTAGAACGCATCGCCGATCAGCTTCTGCGCCGTCGGCGTGTACGGATTGTCCGGATACTTCTCGGTGAAGGTCTGGAAGGTCTTCGCCATCACGTCCCAGCGCGATGCTTCGGATGCGCGGCGACCCTTTTCGATCAGCGCCTTGGGCGCCGCGTCGCTCGTCGGATACGCAGCCACGAACCGGTCGACCGCCGCGAAAAGCGAGTCCTGGATCGTCGTGTCGGCCCTGTCGTGCGCGACCGCAGAGTCGAACGCGACCACCGCATTCTGACCTGCTTGTTGGCCGAGCTTCGGATCCACTTTGTAGTCGTAGGCCGCGTGCGTGTACGCCTCGCCCGCATCGGCGTAGGCGCGCTCGCCGAAGTACGCTTCGCCGGCCAGGAACTGCGCGTTCTGTGCGCTGTCCGATTTGGAGAACTCGCGCAGGTAGCGTGCGTACAGCTCGGCGGCGGCGGCGAAGCGGACGCTGTCTTTCTTCTGTTGGGCCTGCGACAGTGCGTACTGCGCGCTCTGCCGCAGCATCACCTCGCGCACGTGCGCAGCGGTGTCGGCGAGCGGGCCGTTCGCCTTGGCCCAATCGGTGCCCGGTGCAAACTGGTCGACCAACTGGAGGCGCGCCTGCTGCGCGTGCTCCGGATCGAGCACGCGGTTCTGGTAGATGTCGATGATTTCGCGTTGGACCGCGAGCGCGCCGGAATCCGTGGGGGCCTTGGCTTCCACGGCCTGGTAGGCCGCGACGGCGCGCGGGAAGTCGCCCTGATCGCGGAGGCTTGCGGCCACACGGCGGAGCACGGGCAGCTCGAAGCTCGCCGCATCGGCGTGGGACGAGAAGTACGCGTTGGCGGCGTCGGCGCCGCCGGTCTGCGTGAACGCGACCGCCATGTACTCGATGGCTTCGCGGCGCAGGCCTAACCGTGCCTGGCGTTCCGGCGTCAGCTGGTCGTACTCGGCGACGAGCCGGCCGAAGACCTGGACCGCCTGTCCGTACTCGGGCTGGTTCGGCTGGGTCGCCTGATTATAGTAGGACCAGCCGAGCTTGTAGAGCGCGAGGAAATAGATGTCGCCGTCGGGGGGCGCCGTCTTGGTGGCGTTCTGGTAGGCGTCGGCGGCCTGCACGAACATGGCGCGCCGCGGCGCGCCGCGCAGGGTGGACGCCTGTTCGAACCGCGCGTCGCCTAACCGGAAGTACGCCTCGCCGCGGTACGACGACCCCGGCTTGGCCGCGACGGCCTGGAACATCCTGGCCGCATCGGCGTAGCGCGCGTCGGCCGCGTACAACGTGCCTAACGTATACGCCGCGGCGTCGCCGTTCACGAAGGTCGGATACTTGGCGACCAGCTCCTCGTAGCGCGACACCGCGGCCGCGTAGTCCGGCTGCGTGACGTCGTTGTTGCCGGCGCGCTGGGCGGCCGCGAACTCGTCGTCGGCGCGGCGCACGAGCAGCTCGGCCAGCTGGAACAGCGCGTTCGGCCGAAGCGTGCTGTTCGGGTAGCGCGCGATGAACGCGGTCAGTTTGTCGATCGCTACGCGGCGGATGGAGTCTTCGGCTGCCGGCGACACCGCATCGGCCGGCGCGGACGCCACGGCCGTCGCCGCCCGAGCAGGCGCCGTCGATTGCGCGTGCCCCGGCAGGGCGAGCAGCAGCGCCGACGGCAGCGCGAGAGCGAGAGCAGCAGAGACGCGCATCGCGGCTACCGGGGCGTGTGGGTCACGGAGCTCGACGGCGCAGACGACGCCGGTGCGGCGGCGCCGCCGCCGAGCTCGATGACGCGGAAGAACGAGGCGCTCGCCGATCCGTAGTCCGCTGCTTCCTTGTCGTGCTGCAGCGCCGCCAACTGCGAGGCGGCGCGTGCGCGCAGCTCGCCATCGACCAACGCAACCATCTGTGTTTCCGCGGCGGCGCGCGCCGACTCGGCGGTCGCCAGCGCGGCGCGCATGGCGCGCACCTGATCGCTCTCGACGGATCGCATGGCCGCGAGCTCCCGCGTGACGACCGAATCGTCGGCGGCGAGCACGCGGACCGTGGTGTCATGGAGTGCGCGGGCGCGGGCGAGGCGCGCCATGATCGAGTCGCGCAACGCGAACGGCGGCTGCCTCGCGATGATCGCGTCGATCTGATGCGCGACGCTGTCCGCCATCGTCTGGTAGATCGACGCCGTGTTGGCCTCGATGTCGAGCACGTGCGCATCGGCCGCCGAGGCGTTTGTGCCTAACGCCGTGCGGATGCTGTCCACCATGCGCACGTTCTCGGCGGCGGCGGTCTGGGTTGCCGCGACCTGTGTCGCCAGCATGGTGTGCACGCGCACACGCGACCGATCGAGCGACGAGGCCACCCGCCCGAGCGAGTCCTGCAGCGAGGTCAACTGCTGCTCCTCGGTCGCCAGATTCGCGCGCGTGCTCGCGGTGAGATGCTGCAAGTCCTCGAGCGCCGCGATGCGCATCACCTGCGCATCGAGCTGCTCCTGCAAGCGGAACTGCGCCAGGGTCACCGCGGCATCGGCGCTGGACAGCTGTTGCGCGCGGTCGGTGTACGACGCCAGCACCGCCGGCGACGACGCCGGGGCGTACACCAGGCGCCGCGGGAAGTCCGCGCCTAACGCAGGGCCGAGCGAGTCCAGCCGCGCCTCGATCTGGGCCACCGACACGACGTCCGGCACCGCGCGCGCCGGCGGGACGCCCGAGCCGCCGAATACCGCGAGCAGCGTCGCCGCGTCGGCGTCGACGTCGTCGGCCAGCGCGAGCGTCTTGCCGCTGCGCGGGTCATCGAGAAACAGCAGGCCGGCCGCATGGGCCTGGACCAGCGCCTTTGCCGCCGCGCCTAACCCGGACGCCGATCGCGCCTGGAGCGCGGCGAGGTCGCCGCCCACCGAGTCGGCCATCGCATCGAAATAGCGCTCGGCGTCCACGGTGTGGCCGGATTCGAGCAGGACCTGACCCGACATGAGCCGCGCTTCTTCCCGCTGCGGCAAGCTCGGATAGTTCTTCGCGAACGTCGCGAACACCGAGCGCGCCGAATCGGCCTGCCCCGCACGGTAGAGCGACCAGGCGCGGGTGAGGAGCGCTTGCGCGCCGACGCTGCTCGAGGGCGCGACGCCCGCCGCGAACGCGGCTGCCGCCTGGTACTGCTGCTCCTCGAACGCGATTTCGGCCGCCGTTAGGCGAACCTGGTCGCCGAACGAACCCGTGGCGACGCTGGTCAGGGGGCGCAGGGCGTCGAGCGCCGCCGCGCCGTGCGTCGTGTCGCCACCCATCGCCGACAGCGCATCCATGTACTGCGCGTACGGCGCGTACACACCGCCCGCGGCGCGCGCCGTCGCAAACGCGGTGCGCGCGGTGGCAAAATCGCCCGCGCGATAGGCCGACAGACCGGACACGAACGCCGTGAGGCCGCGATCGCCGCCCGGCGACTGCGCGGCCAGCGTGCGCACCGTCGGATCGTCGCCGCGGCGGAACGCATCGAGCATCAGCTGTGCGTCGACCGTGCTCTGATACTTGATGCCGCCCGGCACAGCCGCGAGGCGCGCGGCCTCCAAGCGGAACTGCGCGCCCATGCCTAACCGGTAGTACGCCTCGGCGGTCAGGAGCACGAGATCGGGACGCATCGAGTCGGCGGTCGCGCGCAGCCAGTCGAGGCGCGCCAGCGCGGCCAGCGGTCGCGATGACGCGAGCTCGAACAGCGCGGCGCGGACTTCCGCGTCGACGCCCCGCGGCTGATCCGGCGCCGGCGACAGGACGGGCGCGCCGGTATCGGCGCGCACGGCGCTGTCGGCGGCGGCGCGGGTCGTCGTGTCGCGCGTCATCTGCTGTGCGACAACGCGCCGTCCGCCGCCCGCGAGAAACGCGAGCGCGGCCACGACGGCGAGCGTGCGAACCATCATCACAGAATCGGCCAGATCAGAATGGAGTCGTCCCTTGGCTCGTCCAGGTGTTCGGAACCACCTGGCCGTTGCGCACCGTGAACTGCAGGTACGTCACGACGTTCACTTGCGCGTTCACGCTGGCGCGCGAGGTCACCGGCTGTCCGTTGACCGTCACACTCACGTTCACCGTGTGCGCCACCGGCAACACCGCCGAGCGGAACAGCTCATCCACGGCGCCCTGCGAGAGCGCCTGCGTCGCGATCGCCGAGTAGGTCCGCGTATCCGGCGGCCCGCCGTCCAGCGACATCTCGACCGCCGTCGGCGAGGATTGCGACGAATCGGCGCGCAGCAGCACGACGAGCACCGCGCCGGACCGGCGCTTCACCGCGTCGCCTAACGCACTCATGCGATCGCGCTGCGCCTGCATGTTGTCCTGCGCCGTCGAAAGCGTCTTGTCCAGCTCGACGAGCGCGTTCTGCTCCGTGCTCATGAGCAGGTCGTTCGCGCGTCGGGCAGTGGTCTGCGCCATCGCGTTGTCGATCTCCGCCTCGAGCGCGACCCGTTGGCCGCGAAGCTGGCTCAGTTGGTCCTGTGTCGCCTGGAGCTGCTTGATGAGCGCCGCCCGCTGCGACTCGTACACCGCCTGCGCCGCCGAATCCGCGTCGCTGCCGCTCGAATCGGCTTGCGCGCAGAGCATCGCCGGCGCCAGCGCCAACGCGACCGCGAGAACGAGAGTGCTGTGCCGTTTCCTCATGGGCAGTGTTCCGCGTAGTTGATACGACTCACTGCTGGGGCGGCTTGTCCTGGGGCGGTGGCGTGTTCTGCTCCAGCTTGCGAAGCCGTTCCTCGAGGCGCTTCAAGGCCTCGCGCTCGGCGTTGAGCTCCTGCTCCGCCTGCGCGCGCCGCTGCTCGACATCGAGCAGGTTCTGCGCGTGATAGCGGTCGATGTCCAGCTCCAACGATTGGACACGCTTCTGCCGCGCATCGATTTCGGCGAGCAGCGCTTTCTGTTCGGCCTCGAGCTGCGAGACTTTGTCCTGGAGCACGTGTCCGCGGAGCAGGCCGAACACGTTGCTCTGCCATCCCACGGTGAGCGCGAACTTGTCGTAGTTGTACGGCGTATGCGCCGTATCGGATACGCCGCCCGCGCCCATCTCCGTCCAGTACACTCCGGCCTGCAGACCGCGCCAGTTCAGCACCGCACCGAGATTGTAATCCCAGGCGTTGTTCTCGAACATGAACGACACCACGCTTCGCGGCGACGGATAGAAATCCATCTTGACGCCGCCGAACACGCCGCCGGTCGCGTGGTGCGAGTACACCGCGCCTAACCCGCCGTCGTCCTTGAACAAGCCGTTGCCGTAGCCGACGCTGAAGCTCATGCCGATGTTCGGCCAATCCTTGTCGAGCTCGGAGAGGGAGAACGACTTGGTCGCCACGCCGTACACCGTCTCGGCCGTGTTGAAGCCGACGTGCAGCGAGTCGGCCACGTGATTGCGATTGGGATTGGCGTTGGTCGGCGGCGACAGGAAGTAGCCTAACCCGAACCGGTCGATGTGCGAGTAGGGACCGACGTTTTCGAGACCCACGGCCAGACTCGGAATCCAGCCGACGATACCCTGCCGGCCGCGGAAATCTTCCTCGTTGAGCAACAGGCCGCGGCCGAAGAAGCCCCATTCCGGCGCGTCGGAGAACACCGACAGACCAACTTCGGCGCGACCGAGAATGGACGTATAGATCGCGAAGTTCGAATTGATTCCCTTGCCGACGCCGAGTCCGGACGAGAGCTCGGATCCTTTCACGGTCTTGCCGGAGATCGCGAGCGAGAAGTCGCCGGAGAGCGGCGACACCCAGGCGACGGGAATGTCGATCAAGCCCGAGCCCCAGTACAGGGTCTGCGGGTAGTTCATTTGTTGGGCATGCGCACCGGCCGGAATCATCACGAACAGCGCAGCCAGCGCGGAGCAGCATCGCGTCATGGACATGAGGTCGAAGTCTCCGTTAGCGCGCGGGCGGCGTGGTGGAATCCGGCTTCGTCGGCGGCGGCTGGTCGGGCGGCTTCTGCTGGCCGGACTGCAACGCCTTCAATCGATCTTCGGCCTTCTGGATCGCGTCGCGCTCGGCCTGGATCTCAGACTCGAGCTGCTGGCGCCGCTTGGCCACCTCGGCCAACTCGCCGGCCTGCGCCTTACGCAGTTGGTCATCGAGAGCGGTGATGCGCTCCTCGCGCTTCGCCAGCTCGAGGTGCAGCCGCGTTTCCTCTCGCTGCAACTCGGCGACGCGCGAGCGAAGCACGACGCCCTGCGCGATGTCGTACAGGTTGCCGCTGTACCCCAGGCTCAGATCGACTTTGGTGTAGTTGTACACGTTGTACAGCGTGCCCTTCGTCGGCGACTTGGACCCTTCCTCGAGCTCCGTCCCGTAGACGCCGAGCGAGATGCCGCGCCACGTGGCCACGACGCCGGCGTTCCAGTCGAATCCGTTGTTCTCGGCGACGAAATCGAACCGCGTGTTCGGCCCGGGATGGATCGCGTACCGGCCGCCGAGGAAGAGGCCTTTGGCGATCGTGCCCTTGTCGTTGTAGTTGCGGCCCAGGTCGCCCTCATCCGAGAACAACCCATCGCCGTAGCCTAACGTAAGGCTCGCGTCGCTGGTCCGCCCAACGGCGAACGACTTGGTGGCCACGCCGTACAGCGTCGGCGTGGAATGGAAGTGGCGCGCGAACGGTGACGTCACGTCCGCGCCGTTTCCGGTCGAGTCGATCTGGACGTCGTGGCCGATGAGCATGCGTTCTTCGTGCGGATACGGTCCCAGATTCCGGAATCCGACCGCGATCGCCGGCCAGGACTTGCCTTGCTCTTCCTTTAGAAGCAGCGCCTGGCCGAAGAATCCCCACTCCGGGTTCTGACTATAGAGCGAGAAGCCCACCTCGTAGCGACCGCCCCAGTGCGAATCGATCGACAGATTCGTGTTCCACTGCGACGATGTATTGAGCGGCGCTTGATTGACCAGATTGTACGGGATGTGTTTTGCCGAGGTCTGTACCCAGAGATCGCCCGAGGATGGCGAGACCCACGCGACCTGGTCATCGATGAGGCCGGTGCCGTAGTTGAGTGTGGCTGGATACAGGTCGTTTTGCGGCGGTTCTGCCGGAGCCGTAGCCGACGAATCCTGCGCCGACGCCACTGGCACCGCGACCAACGCCGCTCCGAGGGCCAAGATCGAGAGCGCTACGCTGGACCGCGACGCGCGCATGCATCCTCCAGGGAGACGTGTGGTATGGACGCGTATCGGTCTATGACTCATTAAGCATCGCCCAGGTAAAAGACTGACGCTCGTGCGAGCAAAGGAGATAGGCGACTCGAATGCGCGTGGATAATCTTGACGTCGCTCGATCGGTCAGCGTGATTAAGATCTCCGAATGGGAAGCCACAGTCGTCGCATCGGAGAAGGGTGGAGAGCCATGCTCGCTCGCATGCGTCTCGTCGTGATTGCTGCAGTGGCGGTCGCCTCCGTTTCGTGTTGGCACCATCACCCGCCCAACGAATCGGCGGGTGGTGGGCTTGCGACCCTACGCGTCGACAATCGCAATTGGCAGAACGTGGACATTCAGGTGCTGCATCGCGGTATTCAGTCACATCTCGGCAGCGTCAACGCGAGCGCGGTAACGGAGATCGTTTTTCCCAAGTACCTGCTGAGCGATTTGGGTGAGGTGGAGCTCATCGCTCACGCCATTGGAACGCCGTACACGATCCGCACGCAAGTCATCGTACTCAAACCGGGAACGGAAGTACGATGGACGCTGGAAACCGACCTCAGCAGATCATCGATCGCCGTGTACTGAACTGCTAAGGATCTGGGCCCGTGCACTCACTGTGTGCCGTGCGTACCGCCGGATCTCGGTCCTCCCGACGTCGTTCCCGCAACCAAGCCGATCGACGTCAAGCCAGCAATGATGCCACCGGCTAGGAGGCCACTCCGCCACCACGACACCCTTTTTTGCTGAATCGTAGCAATGGCGCTGTGGGGCAGCGAGACGTTCTCCCCTTTCCAGTACTGCTCTTCGCCCGATCGGAACGTCAGTCCCGAGACAGATAGTGACATGGTAGTGTCACTCTCGCCAAGCAAGCGACCGTCCACGTAAGTCACGTTTGGCCCAAGGTACTGCGCCAAGGACGCGGAGCCCGCGTCCGTGAGCTCGACGTGAAGTTTCGTCCCTGGAACGGGTGCCGGCACCGACGGAACGGGCGTTGTCACATAGCAGGCGCATAGCAGCAGCATCACGAACGGCGCAATTCGCATGAGGGCTCCTCGTCGGTGCCAAAAACTGTAACATGCATATTCGCGCGGCTAACGGCGCGACGTCAAGGTGGTGGGGCAGTCCACCTTTCTCAATAACGTTCAGCACGCTCATCGAAGAAACGACGCAAACAGCCCGGCTCCGAACAGGAGCCGGGCTGTTTGCTATGACTGC
>DAHUXU010000396.1 GCA_027307005.1 Gemmatimonadota bacterium | reverse complement strand
GCGTACTGGCTCAAGGGGAAGGGCACCTTCAAGGCGCCGGAAGCGACCACCTTCGAGGCCGGCACGAACGCATGGAAGACCTACGACAGTTGGCCGCCTAAAACAGGCGTGACGGAGAGCAAGCTGTACACGCACGGCGGTCACGCGCTGTCGCTGCAGGCGCCGACCGACAACGGGTCGAGCGCGGCCGACTCCTACGTGTCCGACCCGAAAAATCCGGTGCCGTATCGCAAGCGGCCGATTCTGCCCACGTACGGCAAGGGATCCACGTGGTCGCGCTGGCTGGTGGACGACCAGCGGTTCCTCGAGGGGCGACCGGATGTCGTGTCATGGGAGACCGGGCCGCTGACGGAGGACGTGACGATCGCCGGCGCGATCAGCGCGCACCTCTTCGCGTCCACCACCGGGTCGGACGCGGACTGGATCGTGAAGTTGATCGACGTCTATCCCGATCAGGGGGAGAGCGACACGACGCTCGACGGCTATCAGCTCATGGTGGCCAACGACGTCTTCCGCGGGCGTTTCCGGACCGGCTTCGATCATCCGGAGCCGATCACGCCTAACCACACCGATGAGTACGTGATCGACCTGCACACGCAGGACTACAAGTTCCTCAAGGGCCATCGGATCATGGTCGAGGTGCAGAGCACCTGGTTCCCGCTCATCGATCGCAACCCGCAGCGCTACGTGGCGAACATCTTCGATGCAAAGGACTCCGACTTCACCGTGGCGACGGAGAGCATCCATCGCTCGGCGAATGCGGCCACGTACGTCGATCTGCCGATTCTGGGGAGCTCGGCGGGTATACCCGGCGCGCAACACTGACGTGGAAGCACGCCGGAGCGTACCCGTCGCGGTGAGCCCGGGCGCGGCCATCGATGTGCGTCCCTTGCGTACGCAAGACGATTTCATCCGATGCGTCGAGCTGCAGCACGATGTGTGGGGCGCGACGTTCACCGAGCGCGTGTCGGTGGGCATTCTCAAGGTGGTGCAGCGCATCGGCGGCATCGCGGCCGGCGCGTTCGAGGAAGACGGCCGTCTGGGCGGTTTCGTGTTCGGCCTCACGGGCGTCGAGGGAGGCCGGCTCGTGCACTGGTCCGACATGCTCGCCGTGCGCGAGCATCTGCGCGATCACGGCATCGGCCGCCGATTGAAGGAGTTCCAACGCGACACGCTGCGGGAGATCGGTGTGTCGCGCATCTACTGGACGTTCGACCCGCTCGTCTCGCGCAACGCGCATTTCAACCTGATCCGGCTTGGGGCGCACGTCGTCGAATACGTGCCCGACATGTACGGCGCCGAGACGCACAGCGTGCTGCATCGCGGCGTGGGCACGGACCGGTTCATCGTAGCGTGGGACATCGACGCCGGCCCGCACGCCCTGGCGCCGGACGGGGGCGGCCGCGGGGTGACGTTAGGCACGGATCACCCCGTGCTCAATCCGTTAGGCACAGACGGCTTGCCGGCCTACCGCGAAGTTGCCGGGCGTCCGCTCGCCGTGCTGATTGCGGTGCCCGACTCCATCGAAGAGGTGCAGGCCCAGTCCGTGGAGCATGCGGCCCGCTGGCGGTCGAGTACGCGCCGCGCCTTCCAGTGGGCGCTCGGAGCGGGCTACCGCGTGACCGCGTTCTACCGCGACGAGACGGCGCGGTGCGGCTACTATGTCTGTGAGCGGGAAGGAAGCGCTCGCTGATCGGCACCGGCGCGTAACAACAAGACAGCACGGACATGCGACCAGGCTACCCGGCGCCGAGCAGCCGAGCGATCCGGGTGCCGTTATGGTACGGTGCCGGGTGGTCAGCGCGCTCTGTTCTTCCTCACTCGACCTATGCAGGCGTTTTCCGGACATCCTGCCCGGCTTTGCCTGATGGCCGAGCGACGCCGTCGCCGTGACTTTGCACGCAACGGCGGAAACGCTCCGTCGCTCGGTTCGCCATTGTCACGGAGGATCCATGTTGCACGTGCCTCGTTTCGGACTGCTGCTCGTCGCGATCGCCTGCGCAGCGCCCATTGCCGCGGCGCAGACCGCGTCCCAAGGTCACCTCAGCACGGGGCACATGGTCGATCGGCCTAACGGCCAGTTCGCGTTCGATCCAAGCACCATCAATGCCCAACGCGGCGATACGGTGCGCTTCGTCCAGCAGAGCTCGGCGCCGCACAACGTCTCGTTTCGCACCCATCCGAAAGACGCCAAGCTCGGAGACGCTGCCGTCGGACCGTACGTCCTCAACAACGGTCAGACCTACGATCTGGTGATCGACGCACGCTTCCCGGATGGCACGTACACGTTCGCATGCGATCCGCACGAGTCGGTGGGAATGAAGGGAACGCTCGTCATCGGGACCCACAAGTAGCGCCTAACTACTCCTCGCGCCACGCGCGAGGCTTCCACGGGAGGGATTCCATGCTTGCGTCCCCGGGCTCATGTCGCGCGCGGTTCGCCGGAGCCGGGTTGCTCGGCGCCGCTCTCATCGTGCTCATGACTCGATCGGCGATTGCCGAGCCGGTCACGCGCAGTACAGCGGATACCACGGACCCATTCGGCTACCTTCGCGCCGATCGCCTGAATCTGCCGGCGGGGGCGTATCGCGCTGCCTTCGCGCACAGAATTCCGAGCTTCTCGCGCCAGACCAAGCTCCCCTGCAGCGCATGTCACTACGGGTTCCCTGAGCTCACGCCGTTTGGGCGGCTGTTCAAACTCAACGGCTACACGCTCACGGCGCTGCCGACGATTGTCGGCGGTGATTCGGCGCGTCAAACGCTCGAGCTGTCGCCGATTCCACCGGCCTCGGCGATGGTGGTCACGTCGCTCACGCATCTGAAGACCGCACTGCCGGACGCACAGAATGACGCGACGGCGTTTCCGGAGCAATTGAGCCTGTTTCTCGGCGGACAGGTCACGCCGAAGATCGGTGCCTTCACGCAACTGACGTACGCGGCCGATGCCGGCACGGTCGGCATCGACAACACGGAATTTCGATTCGCCGATCACGGTACGTTGGGCGGCAAGCAGGTGATCTACGGAGTCACGCTCAACAACAACCCCAGCATGCAGGACCTGTGGAACACGACGCCCGCGTGGGGATTCCCGTTCGTCGCGTCGAGCATCGCACCGTCGCCCGCAGCCGGATCGCAGATCGAAGGAGCGCTCGCCCAACAAGTGGTTGGGCTCGGCGCATACGCCATGTGGAATCAGACGGTGTACGCGGAAATCACGACGTATCGAACCGCTCAACAAGGCGTCGCGCCCCCGCCCGGGCCGACGACATCCAACGCGAATCGCGGCGTAATTCCGTATTGGCGGCTCGCCGTACAGCGCACGTTCGGCCCGAACTACCTGATGGTCGGCACGTACGGGATGGCGGCCACGCTGTACCCGACCGGGGTCAATCAGTTCACCGACCGGTTCACCGACCTCGGGGTCGACGCGCAATACGAGCGCACGTTAGGCGCCGGCGTGCTCATCGCCCGGACGACGTATCTGCACGAGCGCCAGTCGCTCGCCGGATTGATCGAGACGGCCGGCGATGCCCCGGTGCCCAATCCGACCGATGCGCTGAACGAGTTCCGGCTCAACGCGTCGTACCTGCCGACGCAGCGGTTCACGTTCACCGCGGGCTATTTCACGACGACGGGGAGCCGCGACACCGCGCTCTTTGTGCCGGGCGCCGTCACCGGCAGCGTCACGGGGTCGCCGAGCAGCAGCGGCGGAATCGGAGAAGTCGACTT
>DAHUXU010000393.1 GCA_027307005.1 Gemmatimonadota bacterium | reverse complement strand
CGATCTGCACGCCGTTCGGCAGGCCGGTCGCGTCGACGATCGCCTGCGTCAGGACCGTGCTCGCGTCCTTGACCCAGTTGGCGCCGGCGAAGTTGACGTCGGGGATGAGGTTCGTCGAGCTCTTGCCGACGGCCAGGCCGTTGCCGGTGCCGCCGTCGACGGCGAGCGTCGCGTGGTAGGGCAGCGCAACCTGCGACGCGGTCATGATGCACGCGGTGTCGCCGTTGCTGTCGGCCGCCATCGGCACGATCGCGCTCGCGGTGCGCGTGTAGGTCGTGATCAGGCCCGTCGGGTCCTTGGCGTAGTTCCAGTGCGCCTGGACCGCCGCGACGCTGAGGGCCGCGGGGATGACGTAGACCGGGCCGATCTGGCCGGGCAGCGTGTCGTGGTCGGGCGCGTCGGTCCCGATCCGGAAGTAGCAGTCGGAGTCGGTCGCCAGGCTCGCGATGTCGCCGAGGCCGCTCGCGGTCGAGATCGACGCGCTGCCGGTCTCGTCGATCACCCAGAGCAGCTGCGCCACCGGATCGTTGACGATCGCGGCCATGTGGATCGCGCCCTCGGTCGTGGTGTGGCCAATCGCGATCGACTTCGTCGTGTTGCCGAGGCCGCGCAGCATCGCCTGCAGCTGGCCGCCGGCGGTGATGTTGAGCCCCCAGCCGCGCGCGGTGTTCATGCGTCCGGCGAGGCCGCAGACGCTCGCGAAGCCGGCCTCGTTGACGCGGTAATAGAGGATGCAGGTGAAGGCCTGCGCGAGCGTGTAGCTGCCGACCGCGCTCGCGCTGCCGAGCGTCGCCGCGCCGGCGGGCTGGACGTAGACCTGCGAGACGCCCGTCGTGCGCGTGAACGGGTAGGCCTGGATGCCGGTGACGCCGCCGCCGAACTGCCCGTTGAGCAGGGCCGCCGCGCGCGTGCCGCCGTCGTTCCATTCGATCGTCGTGTCGAGCCCCGGGACCTCGCCGCCGTAGACGTAGTCCGGCTCCGTGTTCGATGGGTACGCGAGATGATACTCCTGCCACGTCGTCGGCACGGCCTGCACGGTTGGCGTGTCGAACGTGAACGATTCGAGGAACGACGCCTCGAGGTGCTTCGCGAACATCAGGTTCGCCTCGTCGAAGCACGCGCCAGAGTTGCCCGAGCCGAGCGAGCGCGTCGCGATGAAGATCACGCGGATCTTCGCAGCGCCATCGACCGTGTCGACGTAGAGCGTGCGGCCGTACCAGGCGTTGAGCGTCGCCATCTGCTCGGAGCCGGTCGTCGCGCTCGCGAGCACGTTGTTGAGGCTGTCGAGCACCTGCACCGTCACCGTGCCCGCGTCGTTCGCCAGCGTCTGCGCTCGGAAGCAGCGCAGGATCGCGGTGCCGTACTCGAAGCCCGTCGGGATCGCCCAGTCCTGGTGGATCTGCGACGTCGCGAACGCACCGCCCTGGACGTAGTCGAGGGACGGGGATGCGATCGTGTTGACGACGACGAAGCCACCGGAGTCGACGGTCCACGAAGCGGTGGTACCCGCGTCAAACGATGGGTTGGCCAGGAGTGTGGTGGTCGCGGACGCGAACTGTCCGGCGAACAGACGCAACTCGGTCGCGCAGCTGTCGGCTGCTGTCGTGCCGCCGGTCGCGACCTCGGTCAGGTCGAACCGCAGCGAGCCGCGCACCGTGCCGGCGGGCAGCGCGAGCGGCACCTCGCGATACTGCCAGTTTCCCGTCGGTGGCGTGAGTGTCGACGACGCGTTGACGAGCTCGACGTGGTTGTAACTGCCGTCGTAACCGTACGCCTTCACATAGAGCGTCACCGTGTCGTTCGCGTCGCCGTTGTTGTTGCGGAAGTAGCCCGCCGCGAGGAGCGTGAGGCCACGAGCGAGCCAGGTGCTCGGCCGCGTCGGATCGTTCCACGCGTACTGCTTCGAGAGCGAGTCGGTATCGCCGAGCGGGACGAACTGCTCGCGGATGCACGATGCGTCGGTCGTGCCGAAGTAGCCGCTGCCGGCACCGCTCGTCAGGCGCGAGAGCGAGAACGCCCCAGAGGTCACGACGCCGTTGCCCGCCGTCGCCGTCGAATCGCCCCAGCGTGGCGGCCAGAAGGAGCCCGACGTCGCGTTGTCGAGGTAGTTCCAGCGCACGTTCGCGAGCAGGTTGCGCCAGCTCGGCGCGTTGACGTTGATGCGCGGGACGTTCCGGCTGCCGTTGGAGGAGATACCCAGGTCGAGCGTTCCGTACGCGTCGAACTTCTGGCACGCGCCGCCGAGGATGCTGGCGACGGTGAAGTCGAAGATCGGATTGTAGCGGTTGATCTCTCGCGTCGTCCCCGAAATGCGCGCGAGCGGACTGTACGTCACGGCCACTACCAGCGTGTCGTCGCCCTGATCTCCGCGCTCGATCGAGTTGATCGTGCGCTCGCGCTTGGTGCCGTAGAAGTCGAGTCCCTCCTCGGCGAGGGTGAGTACTTTGTAGCGGTTCGCGACCGACGGAATGCCCAGCGTGCCGACGGCCGCATCGCCGCCGAGACCCTGATTCGCCGCAGCAAGGGCCGCGGCGGCGAGGCCGGTGAGCGTGATCGTGTCGACCGCCTCCTCACCGCTGCCGCCTAGATAAGCGAGCCACGGGATCGCGTTCGCCTTAACGACGGTTCCGGCGTTGTAGGAGTTGCGACCAACGGCGTAGGGGCTGATCGTGTAGCCGCGATCGCCGGCGGCATGGTCGACGGAAAGCGTTCCGACGAGCGCGCGCCAGACGTTGTTGAGGCGGTACTGGATTGGCGAACCGCCGAGGTTCGTTACCGAGTCGCACTGGATGACTTCGACCTGCCCGCTCGCGGTGACGAGCGCGAACTGCGTGATCGAGAAGTACGCCCACGACTCGAACGCGCCCGCCGAGCTCGGCCAGTTGACGAGGTTCGTGATCACGAGCTGGTTGCTGGTCGTGTCGTACGGCTCGTAGATGCGCGAGTAGTTGTTGACGAGCGTGAAGCTCGCTGGGAACGCCAGCTTGGGCACGTCGGTCGAGTACGACTTCCGCAGCGCGTTGATCGACTGCACGGCCGAGCCGGGCGCGTACGTGCGTTCCTCGTAGGCGGTCGCCGTGTCGTCGGGCGTCGCCAGTGCGAGCACGCGCGGCGCCTCGCCGTCGGTGATGTAGCCGAGGTTCGCGAGCTGCGTCGCGTAGTAGCGCGGCGCCTCCATCACGATTCGCTTGGTGAGCGGCAACACCCGGCTCGCCGACGTCGGCGGCGCGACGATGCCGTACGTGCCCGACTCGGCGAACACGTCCTCGACGAGCGTGACCTTGATGCCGCCGCTGTCGCGGCCACCGAGGTCGATGGCCATCACGCGCATGATCTTCGTTCCCGGGAAGTACTTCGGCAGCTGCACCGGCACGCGGTCGCCGAGCGCGAGCGCGTAGAAGCTGTAGTCGATCATGCCGTCGAAGGTGGCGACCGGGCGCGCCACCGCGGCGATGTCGCGCGCAGCCAGGCGGGCGGCGAGCGCGGCATTGCTCACGCCCTGGTATTCGACCTCGAGCACGCGCGGCCGGTTGTTCTGCATGTTGATGGTGCCGAGCCGCTGGGACAGCACCGAATCCGGCTTGTAGTTCGCGTCGCGGTTGATGAACTTGACGCGCACCTGGTTGTAGGTCTGGCGCCAGTTCGTCTCGGTGTAGTTGGGCTTGCCGACGACGTTGTCGGCGGTAATCGTCGTGCCGGTCACCGCATCCGATGGACGCAGGAGCCGCATCGTGATGAGCCCGGTAGCCGGGTCCTGGTAGATGATGCCGTCGATCTGCTTGAGGATGCCCGCGATGATCTGCACCGCGTCGTCGCTCGATCCCACGAGCAGGGAGATGCCGTGCGCCTCGCCGTTGAGCGTCGACCGGCACGCCGCGAAGCTCGTCGTGTCGACGTCGCTCGTCGGGATGCCGAGTTTCCAGATCGGCGCCGTGAGAAGGTCGAGCAGGACGTCCGCGGGGTTCGCGTCGTAGGGCAGCCCGAACTGCGCGCCGGCAACGCCGCTCGACACCTCGAAACCGATCGGCGGGACCGTCGGATAGGCGCCGACGTGCAGCAGCACCGTGTATGACGTGCCGCCGATGTTGACATTGTTGAGCGTCCCGCTCATCGAGAGCGCCACCGCGATCATGTTGCGCAGGCCGGGGATCAGCGTCCCGTCGATGCCGCCCTTGGTCATGACCTGATACGCGAGCGTGCTCGACGCCCCTGCGTTCTGCGTCGGGCTTCCGCCGTACATCTCGACGAGGCCAACTGCGCCGACCAGGTCCGTGCTGTTCTGCGTGAGCTCCCAGAGATACTGCGTCCCGAGGTACGGGATCGGTGTCTGGATGAGCCGGTCGCCGAGCCACATCCGGCCGAGCTTGGCCGTCGTGTTGTACATGCCCACGCCGAGCACGAACACGCCGTCGAGGCCGTAGATGTACGGCACGCCCAGATCAGAGCCGTCGCTGATCGAGATGTTGCCGCACCACGCTACGATC
>DAHUXU010000336.1 GCA_027307005.1 Gemmatimonadota bacterium | reverse complement strand
CGCGCCGTCCTCCGTCGCGATGAGCAATGCGTCGCCGACGTGCTCGAAGATCCGGCGCAGGCGCTCCTGGCTCTCGTGCATGGCCGCCTCGGCGCTCTTGCGGCGCCAGCGCTCGGCGGCGCGATCGACGCTCTGCAGCAGAAACTCGGGCTGCACCGGCTTCACCAGATAGTCGTAGCTCTGCTCGCGCAGCGCGCGCACGGCGCTGTCGAGCGACGCGTTGCCGGTAAGGATCACGACCTCCGTGAGCTGCGACACCAGCCGCAGATGCCCAACGAGCTCGAAGCCATCCATGTCCGGCAGCCGGAGGTCGACTAACGCAACGGCCGGCGGCAGATCCATGTGCGACGCGACTTCCAGGCCCTTGAGCGCCGTGGCCGCGCCGAAGGACCGGTACCCGCGGAGCGTCAGCAGGTCGCCGATCGTCCGCAGCATCGCGTCGTCGTCGTCGACGACGAGGACGGCAAGCGAGTCAGCCAGCGAAGATCTCATCGAGCAGCTCAAACACCCGATCGGGAGGGAAGGGCTTCTGAAGAATGGCGCGAATGAACTTGGGCGGCAGACTACCGGTGGTTTGCTCGAGCGCGGCTGGATGTCCGCTGTACAAAATGAGTGCGACCGCCGGACTCACGCTTTTGATGGCCAA
Source organism: Gemmatimonadota bacterium (assembly GCA_027307005.1). Classification (GTDB taxonomy): domain Bacteria; phylum Gemmatimonadota; class Gemmatimonadetes; order Gemmatimonadales; family Gemmatimonadaceae; genus JADGGM01. The sequence continues at coordinate 1,346 of DAHUXU010000336.1, read as the reverse complement.
TACGTTGTCGCGCGGCTCTAGGCCGTCCAGTCGAAGGTCCAGCATCACCGCGCCCGGCAGCTGCGCCTGCAGCAGCGCGAGCGCCTCGTCCAACGTGCCGGCCTGCAGTGTTCCGTAGCCGCGCGCAGCGACCAGATCGGCGAGCGTCCGCAGGAAGTCCGCATCATCATCGACGATGAGCACGCAGCGGGCATCGGCAATCACGGCCTCGAGCATCTCGAGCAAGCGTTCCAGCGCCACGGGCTTCGGAAAGACGTGCAGCGCTCCGTCGCGTTCGGCCTGGGCGAGCAGCTCGCTCGCCGCGTACGCGGTCATGAGAATGACGCGGAGATCGGGCCGTAAGGCACGCATTTCACGCAGCGCCTCGACGCCGGTCATGCCGGACATGCGCACGTCCATCAAGACGACGGCGTATTCGTTGACGCGCACAGCGGCCACGGCTTCTTCGCCGCTGTGCACGCCGTCGGTTTCCCAACCCCCAAGGCCGAGGATGTCGCGCAGCGTGCGCACCATCAGGCGGTCGTCGTCCACGATGAGGATGCGGCGCTTGCTCATGCGTGCGCTCCGACGATCGGCACGCGCACGGTGAACGTGCTGCCGCGGCCTTTCTCACTCTCCACGGTGAGCTCACCGCCGTTGACGACGACCAACGATCGCGCGACCGACAGGCCTAATCCAAGGCCGCGCGCCTTGGTGGTGAACAACGGCTCGAAAATGTGCGGCAGGTCCTCAGGCCCGATGCCGCCGCCGGTATCCTGCACCTCCATGGTCGCCATGCGATCGCCGTTGGCCCGTGCGCGCAGCGTGAGCGTACCCTTGCTCTCCCCGATGGCCTGCGTGCCGTTGCTGATCAGGTTGAGCAGCACCTGGCCTAACTGAATGCGGTCGACGTAGAGCGGCGGGATGTCGGCAGGCACATCCACGTCCACCGTAATGCCGGGATGAATCGCGATGCGCTTGAGCTGGTCGCTGAACAGGTCGCGCGCCGCCACCGCCTCGCGCTGCGGCGCTTTCACGCGCGCCGAGTCGAGCAGGTCGCCCACGATGCGCTCGGCGAGGCCGATCTGCGTGCGCAGGATGCCGAGATACTCGACGACCGTCGCCGGCGCATTCTGCAGCACGAGGCCAAGGTAGTGTACCGCGTTGGTCATCACCCCGAGTGGGTTGCGCAGCTCGTGGCCCACCCCGCCGGCCAGCTGGCCGAGGAACGCCAGCTTCTCGCTGCGCACGACCTCCTGTTGGGCGAGACTGAGCCGCTCCAACGCGCCGCGCAGCTCGGTGGTGCGCTCGGCGACGCGCTGCTCGAGATCGCGCCGCCCATCTTCCACCTGCGCCGCCATCGAATT
>DAHUXU010000331.1 GCA_027307005.1 Gemmatimonadota bacterium | reverse complement strand
AACCTGCGCCCGACATCGATGTGCCCTTCATCAATTCGCAGGCAGAGATCGAGTCGTCGCCTGAGGTCGCGCCAATCGCCGGCATCGAGCGCTCCGACACGTTCATCGAATCGGAATCCGAGGCGCCTTCCGTCGGCGACGAGCTGGTCAGCCACGCGGATTCGGACATCATCGTCGGCTTCGAGCAGACGACGTTCGAGCCGCAGGAGGACGCCGGCTCGATGGTCGACTCGGTGGCCGGCCTCGAGTCGACCATGCCGGCGGAGGACGGCCTGCTGGACGGTGCGTTAGGCGGCGGGTTGGCCGAGCTCGAGCTGGAGGACGCCGACGAGCCGGCCGGGAACGGCGCGTCCATCGATCTGCCGCTCCTCGAGGTTCCGGTGGATGACGCGGACGTGCCCGAGAACGTGGGCGGCGACCTCACGTTCATCTACTCGGGCGACACGACCCCCGATCTGCCTAACGATGAGCCGGAAGCCGAGGACGCCGGCGCCCCGGCCGGCGACGACCCGCCGCGCTCGGATCCGTTCCCCGACACCCAGGACCTCGAGCAGTCCATCGACGCGGCGCTCGACCACGCGCGCTTCGACCCGGACGTGGATCCGCTCGCGGGCCTGCCGTCCCTCGATGCTGGTCGGCCCGACGACGCGGCGGACTTGCCGCCGCTGCCGCCCATGGACGACACGCCGCCCGCCGTGCACCATCCGGCGGCCGACGCGGCCGTCCAACGCCTGCGGCTGGCCGTCGAGCAATCGCCTAACGACTTCGACGTGCGGCGGCAGCTCGCCGAAGCGCAGCTCGAAGAAGGCGAGCGCGACCTCGGTCTGGCCGAGCTCGAACACGCGATGCTCGGGTTCGAGACGACGGGGAATCTGCGCAGCGCGAGCGCGATCGCCGAAGAGATGATCCGCGTCGAGCCGGGCAGCGTGCGGTTCCATCAGAAGCGCGTCGAATACGCCGTCCGCGCAAACGACAAGGCGCGCCTCGTCGACGCGTATCTCTCGTTGGCCGAGTGCCTCTTCGGCAGCGGACAGCTCGACAAATCGCGCGCGGTCTACAGCCGCGTGGTGGAGCTCAATCCCACCGACGCGCGCGCGCGCGCCGCGCTGTCCGCGTTGGGCGGAGAGTCGCTCGTGGCGACGCCGTCGTCCACGACGCCGATCTCGCGTCCGACGGTTCGCCCGTCGCCGGTGCGCACGGACGACCTGGGGCTCGCCGCCACCGCGCCGACAGCCACGCCGGCCGCCGGCTCGGACGCGAACTTCGTCAACCTCGCCGACTGGCTGCGCGAGGACGACGCGGCCAAGAACACCCGCATGGTGGTCGATGTCGGCGAGCCTGCCGTCGATCAGCAGCAAGTCGACTTCGCCGAGATGTTGAGCATGTTCAAGCAGGGCGTGGCGGCCAACGTGGATGACGCGGACCACGAAAGCCATTACGATCTCGGCGTCGCGTACAAGGAGATGGGATTGTTGGATGACGCCATCTCCGAATTTCAGAAGGCGCTGCGTGGAACGGAACACCGCGGCCGCACGTACGAAGCGTTGGGGCAATGCTTCGTCGAGAAGCGGCAATATCAGATCGCGCTGACGATCCTGTCGCGCGCGCTGACGGACCAACACGCGACGGACGACCAACTCGTGGGTGTGCTCTACCTGCTCGGCTACGCATCGGAAGCGCTGGGACGATTCCCGGACGCGCTCAAGTTCTACGAGCGCGTGTTCGCGGTGGACATCCAGTTTCGCGACATCGGCGACCGCCTGGCCGCCGTGGAGCGGAAAGCGCGATGACGGCGATCGCGCAGTCGCGCTCGCGGCGCAGCCCGACGTTAGGCGACGTGCAGCGTCCCGTACGGGAGCCGCTGGCGGCGGTGGGCGAGGAGTTGCAGCGCATCGTCACCGCCGACCTGCCGCTCATCGACGAGGTGAACGGCCACCTCTTGCTCATGAAGGGCAAGATGTTTCGCCCAACGTTGGCGCTGCTTGCGAGCCGCGTGGCCGGCGACGGCGACCGGCGCGCCGTGACCCTCGCGGCGGTGGTCGAGCTGGGGCACCTGGCCACGCTCGTGCACGACGACTCGGTGGATCACTCGACCCTCCGGCGCGGCATGCCGACGGTCAACTCCCTGTTCACCCATCAGATCTCGGTGATCATGGGAGACTTCCTGTATTCGCGGGCCGTCGTCGAGCTGGCGCGGTTAGGCGACTGGGATGTGCTCCGCGTCCTCGCGCGCGCCACCAACGAGATGACCATCGGCGAGATGCGCCAGCTCACGGCGCTCGATGCGCTCGCATTCGGCGAGGACGACTACGAAGCCCTCATTCGCTGCAAGACCGCGTCGCTGCTCTCGGCCACCTGCGAGATCGGGGCGATTGCCGGCGGCGGCGCGCATCGAAAGCGCTTCGCGCGCTACGGCGAGCAGCTGGGCATGGCCTTTCAGGTGGCCGACGATCTTCTCGATTACACGGCGACCAGCGCCGATACCGGCAAACCGACGGGCCTCGATCTGCGCGAGCACAAGGTCACGCTCCCGCTCATCGCCGCGCTGCGCCAGATGCCGGCATCGGCTCGTCGTCACGTCGAATCGCTGTTCGCCACACCGGAACCCGCCGATGCGGACATCCAAACCGTCATCGAAATCGTGGTCGAGCACGGCGGACTCGACTATGCCCGCCGCCGCGGTGTGCAGTACGCGCGGGAAGCGGAACGAGCGCTGGAGGGCCTGGCCGACACGCCCGTGCTCGCCGCGCTGCACGACGCCATTGCATACGCCATGGATCGGAGACATTGATGGCTCAAGGCTCGTCGAAACACCGCCCCGGCTTCCACGCACTCGTGCTCTCGATCGGCTTCATCGTAGGCGGCCTGCTGACGCAGGTGGCCCGCCGGTTTTTGCCGGCCGGAGCGGTGAAGGAGTTCCTGACCTCCGGCGTGACGCCAAGCTGGGGGCCGCTGCCAATCGACCTCGTCATCGTTAAGTTTGCGGTAGGCCCGATTGCGCTCGATGTGTCGCTCCTGAGCCTGCTCGGGGTTCTGATCGCGTACTTGATCGCCAGGTCCCTCTTCTAGGGGCATCACATGAACTTCGCAAATCTCGGCTTCGGCGAGATCCTCCTCATCGTTCTCATCGTGCTGCTGCTCTTCGGCGCGAAACGCATCCCGGAGATCGCAGGCTCCATGGGAAAGGGGATCCGGGAATTCAAGAAGAGCATGACCGAGGTGCAGACCTCCATCACGCAGGAGGTTTCGACGCGTGATGATCGCGAGCGCCTCCGCGCGCCCGAGCCGCAGACGCGCGCCGATGACGCACGGCCCGAGCCCAAGCGGCTGATCGACACCTGAGGCGGGTGCCTAACGACAAACCGCGCGCCGGCATCGGCGCGCGGTTTTTTTGTGCCTAACGTCAGCCCGTCAGCTTGCCGGCTGCCGGGTCTGCTGCTCGACCTGCTTGCGGCGGTCATCGATCTTTGCGCTCTGCCGCAGGTCCGCGAGATATTCCTGGACGCGCTGCTGGCGCAGCCGCTGTAGCAATTGGGTGCGCTGCTGACTCTTCTGCTTCTGCCAGGCGGCGCGATCGGCGTCGACACGGCGATCCACCTTGATCACGTACACCGCATCGCCCGACTTCACGGGTTCGCTCACCGTGCCCGTGGGCAATCCGAACGCGGCGCCGATGACTTCGTTCGCCTGGCCGATGCCCGGCACCGGCGTGACGCGCGAGAAGGTCGGGCTCTGGCTCACCGTTAGGCCTGCGGCTTTGGCGGCCTGGTCGAACGTCTGCCCCTTGGCGTATGCGTCCGACACCTTTTGCGCGACCGGGACGAGCATGTCCAGTTTCTTCTGCCGAATCAGCTCGCTGCGAATTTGATCGGTCATGCTGGCGAGCGTCGGCTTGCCGCCCGGCGTCAGCGAATCGAGCCGCGCCAGATAGTACGCGCGATCCGCATCGATGAGATCACTGGTCTGACCGACCTTGGCGGTGAACGCCCACGCGCTCACGCTCGGCACATCCTGTCCGTTGAAGGTGAGCGGATCGCCTTCGGTGGCAGCGACCTGCGCGGTCGTCAGACCGAGCCGCTTGGGAATGGTACCGAACTCGGCCGGTGTGTCGAGGTCGGCCGCGTGCGACAGGGAGTCGGCGCGGCGGTCGCTGATGGCGGCCGACGAGTCACCCTGATGAATCGTGAGGAGGATGTGGCGCACCGCGATCGTGTCGCCCTTGCGCTCATCGACCTTGATGATGTGGTAGCCGAACTGCGTTAGGACGGGCGGCGACAGCTCGCCGGGCTTGAGCGAGAAGGCCGCCGAATCGAATG
>DAHUXU010000317.1 GCA_027307005.1 Gemmatimonadota bacterium | reverse complement strand
GCCCCGGTGGCCGCGCCACCTGCTGCGCAGCCGGCGACGCAGCCCCCGGCCGCTCCCCCCGTTGTGCCGCCGGCAACGAGCGCCGCGACGCCCGCCGCCACCGCCCGCGATACGAGCGCCGCGTCCAACGCCCACGTGTTGCAAGAGTTGCGGGAGATCCGCAACGAGATCGAAGCGCGCAAACGACACGTCGACTCGCTGACCCACGCGCTCGACTCCCTCAAGAAGGTCGACCCGCCGCGCTGAGCAGGCCTGACCGGCGTTCGCTCGTTCGGGGTAGCAGAAGAGATAGATTGCGTTGGCGCCCCTGTGGTGCGCCGAGATGGGACAATCAGGCTACTCGAGCGGAGAGCGGAGCATGATCGGGTTTGGACGGATGGCGGCGGTTGCGGCCCTTGGTGTGTGCCTAACGATCCCGGCGGCGCGCCGCGCCGCGGTGCACCTTGCGCAGCATCGCGATGCGGGCTCGCCCGTTCGCGATACGACGACGTTCATGACCGTGGAGGCCGCGGCCAAAAAAGTGAGCATTCGCCTGTACGCGGCCTACGGCAGCCAGAACGGCGGGATGAACTTCAACGGCGGTTCGCGCGGCAACCAGACCATCACCGTTCCGTTGGGCTGGGCCGTGCACATCGATTTTCAGAACAAGGATGCCATCCCGCACTCCGCGATCCTGCTGCCCGACCACATGCCGCTGCCCATGCAGCCGGACAATCCGGCCATCGCGCGCGCCTACACCAAGGACCTGACGGCGGGGATCCCGACCGATGGGACCGACACCATGGATTTCACGGCGCAGCCGGCGGGCAACTATCTGATCGTCTGCGGCGTGCCCGGACACGGGCCGAGCGGCATGTACATCAAGTTCGTCGTGTCGGCCGATGCGAAAGCACCGTCGTACGCGCGCTGACGCCTAACGGAAGCACTCGCGTCACGGATGCAAGAACGCCGGGGAAGACTCCCCGGCGTATCGTGCGGGCGGTTCTCGATGCGAATCAGTTCGGTCCGCCCATGCCCGGCCCGCCCATCGCCTTGTAGCCCGCCGGCGGCGCGAACTCGGAGGCCGGCAACGTCTGGGCCTTGATGCTCGTCGCGACGAACACCCCCTCCGTCTTGCCGTTTTTTGTCGTCGTCACCTTGAGCGGGAACATGCCGGCCTTGGAGCCGAGCATGTTCTTCATGATCGAAAAGATCTTGGAACCCTGGCTGGCGTGCTCTCCCCGTCCGGGCGCGTCGAGGAGCATGAAGTTGCCCATGTCGGTCGCGATGCACGCGTCGGATTCGCTCTGGTCGTCCGGGTCGACGGCATGATACACGGTGCACGTGTGTCCGGCGATCACCTCGGTCTTGCCGGTGTCGGTGATCTTCATCTTGTTGAGCGCCTTCTGTGATTGCGCCTGCATCTTGTCGAGCGGCATCGTCATGTACATCTGTTGCGTGTCCATGATGATCGTTGCCGTGTTCTGGCTCTTGTTGTAAATGACGCTCATCGAGCCGCTCTCCTTGTCCTGCACCACCATCTTGGCCATGCCGCCGGCGCCTTGCATGTACTGCATCTGGCTGGGAGCGTTCTCGCCCTCCATGTTCTGTTGATTCTGATACGTCACCACGCCTTGCCATTGGGCGCCTAACGGAGCGGCGGCCAGAACCGCGGCCGCCATGGCAGCGAGCGGCGTGCGCGTGAAGCGGTGTGCCATCAGCGGACTCTCCATCGAGGGTGAAAAGGGGGGGCGTGCGTCTTGGGATCGCTGCTCCGACAGTAGCAATCGCGGTGGCGGTGCGCCACACCGCTCAACGGACGGCGCCCAGCGGGCTCAGCTATGGAACCGTCGGTTATCCATCGTCGACCACGTACGTAAAACGGATGTATCGCGCCGATTCTCTCACCCCGGACTGACGCGTGCTGCGATTCGGTCGGAAGGTCGAGATCGTGGTCGCCTGCGCCGTCGTCCCGTGCGCACTCGAGGTCTTACCGGCCTCGACCGTATTGCGCTGGTTGAAGCGAGTCCCGAGGCGCCGCGGTGACGCCATCGCACCGGGCCGCATCGCGCACCACGTCGATCGATTGTTGATGCGGGCGCCTTCGGTGTGGCATTACACGTGTCTGCGGCGGGCAACCGTGCTGGCCGTCCTGCTTCGCCGCGACGGACGCGACGCCGACGTCGTACTCGGCGCGCGCCGTCGTGCCGGCGGCGAGCTCGAGGCGCATGCGTGGGTCAAGTGCGACGGAGAGGATCCGTTCCTCGAGCACGGCGACGTGCGCAGCTATCGCGCGCTGCGCACGCCGTCAGATCTAGAGTCTCACGACCCCTGACAGCCGCTCACCTGGTGCGTCTCGAGATCGAGCGTGCAGGTGAGTCCGCCAACCACCAGCGTGACGTCCTGGGTGCCGTTGAAGGTGATCTCGGCGCGCCGCGTCACCGTGCGGGTCTGGGTGCGCGTGGCGCGGTCGGCTTCGAAATGCACGGTCACGTTGTGCACGATCGTTCCGCTCGCCGGCCAGATGTTCTGCGAGCGCGGCATGTCGAAGGTCACGTTCGTCGCCGTGTCGTAGGAGAGATAATGCCAGTGACGCGTGACGTTCTGCCCAACGAACATCGTGCTGTCCTGCCGGACGCCGACTCTGTTCCAGATGTGCGTCACCGGCGTGCTCGAGCGGTCGATGCTCAGATTGGCGGTGTCGTTGCGGTTCACCCAGACCGTGCGGAAGGGAAACCATCCTTGCGTATACGATCCCGCGAGCTGGTGGGTGTGGTTCACCGAGTCGGTGGCCGTGGTGAAGCCGAGCGCGACCGTCGTGCCGTCCCAGAAGCGCTTGCGATTCGTTAGGCTCAAGCCGCGCCACGTGCTGGTGCAGGTGAACCATCCCTGTCCATCGGGACCGCTGCAATCGGTGCTCACGCTGCGGTTCACGTCCAGCGTAAGGCCCGGCGCAGGAACGCCCAACGCGCCGTTCACGCCATCCGATTGTTCGTCGTCGGTCATGAGGTCGACGGAAGTCGCCATGGCATCGCCCACGTCGTTCGCGACGCCGCTGTCGATCGACGCATCGGGCACGAGGCCGGACGGCGACGTCGCGCCTTCGCTGCTGCAGGCCGCGAGGCCAGCGATGCATGCGGCCGCGCCGAAACACACCACACGGGAAATCGGGTTCATACGCTCCTCGTCAGAGAGTGCTTGTGCTCGTAAGACGAAGGCAGAGGTCGCGTGTTAATGCGCGCTTCCTTTTCTTTATGCCGGTCTTACGATTCAAAGCACCATGCCGCCATCACCTTTTGCCCGAACGAAGGTCGTCTGCACCCTTGGGCCCGCGAGCTGCTCGCCCGATGTGCTGCGCAGCCTCATGGATGCGGGTCTCAACGTCGCCCGCATCAATTTTTCACATGGGACCCACGAGCAGCACGCCGCGACGATCGCGACCGTGCGGCGCATCGCACGAGAGCTCGACCGCCCCGTGGCCATCCTCGGCGATCTGCAGGGCCCGCGCATTCGCGTCGGTGATTTGCCGGCGCCGGTCGAGCTGGCGCCGGGCGCCGACGTCGTGCTCGTTCCCGAAGACCAGGTGCGCGCAGGCGAGATCCCCGTCACCTATCGCGCGCTTGCCGATGATGTGAGCGTCGGCGATCGCGTGCTGATGGACGATGGGCTCATCGATCTCGTCGTGTTGGATGTGGCCAAGCCGCGCGTCCGGGTGCGCGTCGTGCACGGCGGGCAGCTCCGGAGCCACAAGGGGATCAACCTGCCGGGCGTCGACGTGTCGGCGCCGTCGATCACCGACAAGGATCGCGCCGACATCACGTTCGCGATCGAACAGGGGCTCGACTATCTGGCGCTGAGCTTCGTTAGGCGGGCGGACGACATCGCCTTGCTGCGCGCGCTCCTCCCCAAGGATCTACTCATCGTTGCCAAGATCGAGAAGGACACCGCGCTGGCGAACATCCGCGCCATCCTCGAGGCCTCCGATGCGGTGATGGTCGCGCGCGGCGACCTGGGCGTCGAGCTGCCGTTCGAAGAAGTGCCGCTCGCGCAGAAGCGCATCATCGCGCTGGCCAATGCGTTAGGCAGGCCGGTGATCACGGCCACGCAGATGCTCGAATCGATGGTGACGCATCCGCGCCCGACGCGCGCCGAAGCCAGCGACGTGGCCAACGCGATCCTGGACGGGACCGACGCCGTGATGCTGTCGGCCGAGACGGCAGCGGGCGAGTATCCGCAGCTCGCCGTGCACGCGATGACCCGCATCATCCTCGAAATCGAGCGGTGCCCCATTCCGCAGCCGGCCAAAATGCTCGCGCGCCGCGAGTCCGATGCGGCCGTGTCCACCGAAGACGCGATCGCGGCTGCCACCGCGGCCGCGGCGAGCTCGCTCGACGCGCCGGTCGTCATGGTGTTCACGAAGAGCGGATTCACCGCGCGCATCGTATCGGCGCACCGACCCGGCGTTCCGATCTGCGCAATCACGGATGTCGAGCGGACCTACCGGCAGCTCGCGCTCGTGTGGGGTGTGCACCCGGAGCTCGTGCCGACGGCCGCGACCTACGAAGAGATGTTCGAGCACGGCAGCCGCGCGGTGAAAGCGTCGGGGTTTGCGAAGGCGGGCGACCGGATCCTCGTCACCGCCGGCGTCCCGTTCGACGTCCCGGGCACGACGAACCTGCTGCGCGTCGAGCACGTGTGAAGCTGACATTTTTAGGCACCGGGACGAGCTTCGGCGTTCCGCAGATCGGATGCAATTGCGCCGTGTGCCGGTCGCCGGACCCGCGCGACCGGCGAACGCGCACGAGTGCGGTGATCGAAACCGACAGCGGCACGCGGCTCCTCATCGATACGGCGCCCGAGTTGCGGCTGCAGCTCATCGCCAACGACATCGATCGCATCGATGCGGTGTTGTTCACGCACGAGCACGCGGATCACACGCACGGCATCGATGATCTGCGCGCGGTCTCGGTGCGGCGCGGCGCGCCGCTGCCGCTCTATGGCTCGCCGCGCACGCTCGAGCAGCTCGCCCAACGATTCCCCTACATCTTCGACGATGGGGTGCGCCCTCCGCCGGGCACGTCGAAACCGGAAGGCCACGCGCATCCGCTGCGCGACGGCGAGGCGGTGCGCATCGGCGA
>DAHUXU010000313.1 GCA_027307005.1 Gemmatimonadota bacterium | reverse complement strand
CGAGCAGTTCGCGCGCGCGTTTCACCCGCGACCCGTGGTCTATCGCGCGATGGACTTCCGCTCGAACGAGTTTCGCGGCCTCACGGGCGGCGACAAGTACGAGCCGATCGAAGCGAATCCGATGATCGGGCTGCGCGGCTGCTATCGCTACACCAAACAACCCGACCTCTTCGCGCTGGAGCTCGAAGCGCTCCAAAAAGTGCGCGCGCACTACGATAACGTGCACCTCATGATTCCATTCGTTCGCACGGCATCCGAGTTCCGTGCGTGCCGCCAGTTGATCGACCGGAGTGGCGTCTCGGCAGACGGCCGCATGCAGCTCTGGGTGATGGCGGAGGTGCCGTCGGTGGTCACGTGGCTTCCCGAGTACGTTCGTCTCGGTGTAACCGGTGTGTCGATCGGATCGAACGATCTCACGCAGCTCGTGCTTGGCGTCGACCGTGACAACGAGCAGCTCGCGTCCCTCTACGACGAACGCGACGCAGCGGTGCTCGAGGTCATTCGAGAAATCATAGAGAGCTGTCGTGCGCTCGGTATCACGAGCTCCATCTGCGGCCAGGCGCCATCGGTCTACCCGGAGTACGCCGAACAGCTCGTCAAATGGGGCATCGATTCCATCTCCGTGACGCCCGATGCGCTCGAACGGACCCGGCACAACATCGCTCGCGCCGAACAGCACCTCGTGCTCGAGACAGCGCGGTCGAAGACTCACACGTGAACACCCACTGCCTTTTGGGAGAAGCGACATGTCTACACCGACTCTGGATCAGCAATTGCAGCGTGACGTGCTGGACGCCCTGGCGCGCGACACGAAGCTGCGGGCGGGCGAGGTTGCCGTCTCCGTGCGCGACGGCGTCGCCACGCTGAGCGGGATCGTTCGCACCTATGGCGAAAAGTGCGAAGCACTCGAGGTCGCGCTCCACTGTCACGGCGTGAATGCCGTGGCTGATGAAGTGAAGGTCCGCGTGCCCGCCGGGTTCGGCCCCTCGGACAGCGACATGGCAGAGGGGCTGCTTCGAACCTTGACCGAGGAGCTGCGCATCCCCGCGGGCGACGTGCACATCACCGTGCAGAACGGATGGGTCACCCTCGCCGGTCAGGTTGCGCGACGTGACCAGTGCGACGCGGCCGAACGCGCGGCGCGCCGGCTGCTTGGCTTCACCGGTGTCTCCAACCTGATACGCACGGTCGGCGCGGCGTCGCGCGCGGCGCAGCCGCAGACGGCCGCCGCTCCGCCTAACGATACGGCGCCAGCCTCTCCTACGCCTTGAGGAATCAGCCATGCATACAACGGAGATGCACGTGCCGAAGGCCGCAGGGCTCGCGGCCCTCGGCCCCGGACATCCGGTGCTCGTGACGACGAGCGCGCGGGACGGCCACAGCGCCCTCAGCGCGGCGCAGGTGATCGCGTCGCACACGAAAGCCCCGGTGGTCGCGCTCTCTGTCGTCGAGGAATCCATTACGGCCTTCAACGAGCCGGGATATGGCTTCGTGTCCGAGGCGTACGACGACGTCCGCGCCAACGCGCGGCTCACGGCGCTCAAGAACCGCGTTGCGAGCGTCGCCGGGCCGGACGCCAGTTGGGAAACTCCGGTGCGTGTCGGCGCCACAGAACGCGTGATCGCCGACGAGGCCCGCGACCGCCAGGCCGGTCTCATCGTCATGGACAGCGGGCGCCACAACTGGATCGCGCGTCTTCTGGTCGGCGAAACGACGCTTCGCACGATCCGTTGGGCGGAGTGCCCGGTCCTTGCGGTCGGCAGCACCTTCGACCACTTGCCCCACGTCGCGGTGGCCGCGATCGATTTCAGCCCGTCGAGCATCGCCGCTGCTCGCGAGTCGCTGGCGTTGCTGAGCGATCACGCCACCCTGTACCTGGTGCACGTCTGGCGCCGGAGCCTCAGCGACCATCCATCAGAGCGGGCGCGCGACGATGAGTACGAGCGCAGTCTCGTGCCGCTGTTCGAGCGTGCCGTGAGGACGCTGGCGGCGCCGGCCGGCGTCACCGTTGTCACCATGACGATGCTCGGCGAGCCCGCAGGAGAACTGCTGGCGTTCGCCGCGGCGCAAGGCGCGGACCTCATCGTCGCCGGAAGACGCGGGCGACGATTCTTCGAGCGATTGTTCGTCGGCAGCGTCACCACCGCTCTCGTGCGGGGCGCCGAATGCTCCGTCCTCGTCACACCCGATCCTCCTCTGGCAGAGGCCGACGAGCTCGCGCGCCTGGTGAGCGGCATGTTCGAGAGCGAAAAGCCCGAGGACTGGCCGGCCGAGCTCGACGACTTCTCTCGCCGCAATCACGGACGACGCGTTCTCCTCGAGGCAGACGACCCGAGCGTTGGGCGGCGCATTCACGTGCGGGGCTACACGCTCGCCGGCGCCGCGTACGATCCCAACGACGGGCGCGCCGAACTCATGCTCGGTGATCCGGCGTCACCCATGGTGCACCTCACGCACAGCATGCCGGGCGTCAAACTGGTCGCGGTGCGCAGCGGCCCCGAGGGACGGGACGAGGCACTGCTCATCGCACACGGCGGCGGGTGGGCCATGCTCACGCTCACACCGGCGGAACTGCCCAGTATCACCGGCCGTTCGCGGTCGGCGCCCGATCGTTAGGCATTGGAAATCAACGGAGGCACGGCCATGACTGACCTGCGCCGCGTCGTGCATCGTCGATCCCTCGCCGATGCGCCGTTGAACGAGAGGCTGCGGATCGGGGAGATCTACTTCGATGTCATTCGCCAGCGGTGTTCGCAGGCAGGCCTCCGCATCAGCGACACGGTGCGGGTCGTGAAGCAGACGACGCATGAATTGACGCTCTCGATCGACGGCAGAGCGATGCCGGTCACGCTCGACCGGTTCTTCGCGTGCTTCGTCGAAGTGGGTGCGCCGGCGCCCGCGCCGTGCGCGATCACCGCACAGGCCCTCGAGCCGCCGCCGCCTGCGATGGATCTGGACCCGGCGCCGCCAACGCCGGAGCTTCGTTAAGCCACTCGGGACGCCGTCGTGGCGGCGCCGGGGCGCAATCGAGCGGCCCCCTCGGCGCCGGACAACGTCGCCAGACATCCGATGGGCGCGACGAGTACCGCCTGCGGCGAGAGACGGATGATCTTCGAGGCGACGCTCCCGAGCAGGAGTCGCTTCCAGAGTCCGTACCCGTGGCTGCCGAGCGCAATCAGATCGGCGTCGATCTCTCGGGCGCGTTCGAGGAGGGCGCGTGCCGGATCGCCGGCAATCTGCGAACTGTCGACCCCGGCCCGCGTCACCGCACGGAGCGAGTCGGCCGTTTGGGTGAGGCGGGCCACAGCCGAGTCGTCGCCCTTGGCAGCCGCCTGCACGTACGGCGCGAAGTCCTCCGGCGCCACGACGTGCACGAGGTGCAGCGCATCACCCGGCTGCATCCAGTTCGCAACGGTCCGCGCGGCGAGAAGGCTCGTCGGACTGAAATCGAGCGCCACCATCGCCTGGTGCGGGATCGTCGTGGCATCGGCGGGCACCGCCAACACCGGTGTCGCGGCGACCTGCGCCAGGTGGAGGGCGGTCTCGCCGCCGAGCGCGCGGTCGATGATGCGGTGCGAGCCGAGGCCGACAACGATCAGGCTTGCGCCTAACGCCTGAGCGACGCCGGCAATCTCGGAAATCGTCACCCCGATGTGAAACTCGGGGTCGCAATCGTGCACGCCGCACCGGCCTAACTGTGCGTCGACCGCCTCCAGCAGCGCAGCCTTGATGGCTTCGATGTCTTCCGGGGTCGGCACGTACGTTTCGCTGTACCCGTCGCCCATGAACGTCGCCGGCTGCATGACGGCGATGACGCGCAGCGGCTCGCCGAGACGCCGAGCCAGGAGCGACGCGACGCGGACCGCGCCATCGGCGCTCTCGCCGCCGTGCGTCGCCAACAGAATAGCAGACATGAATCTCACCGAAGTGTCGGAGTTCTGATCACTACGGTACAGGCACGGCGCATCCCGGTCTGTCAGGCGATCCCAGGACACACGGGCCCCCACTCCCTGACAGACGCCACCGCTTCGCGCGGCCAATCTTCAAGCTTCGCATACCGGCTCCCGTCACGCTGTCATGTCCTCCTATTTTCACGCCCTCGCCGTCGACTACGACGGAACCCTCGCCCGCGGGCCTCGCCCAACGAGCGAGGTCTTGAACGCTGTCGCGATCGTTCGCGACAACGGTTACAAGGTCGTGCTCGTGACGGGCCGCATCCTCTCGGAACTGCGAGCCGACTTCCCCGATGTCGACCAGCACTTCGATTGTATCGTGGGCGAGAACGGCGCCGTCGTCTCGTCGCGTCACGGTACGCGATTGCTGGGCCCGCCGGTCGACAGCGCCCTCGAGTATGACCTGCGAACCCAGGGGATTCCCGTTCGCAGCGGCGAGGTCCTGCTCGCCACGAACTCGATTCACGATGAGTTCGTGACGAGCGCGATCGACCGCCTGGGCTTCGAATGCCAGATCG
>DAHUXU010000306.1 GCA_027307005.1 Gemmatimonadota bacterium | reverse complement strand
ACGCCGATGGGTCGGGTATCGATCTGGCAGCCCGGGAAGGTCGGCTCGTTGAGGAGCACGAGGACGTCGCACGGGTCGTGGTCCTCGGCGAGCGTACGCGGGATGAAGCCGTAGTCGCCCGGGTAGTGGACAGCCGAGAACAGCACGCGATCGAGGCGAAAGAGGCCCGATCGCTTGTCCAGCTCGTATTTGTTCTTGCTGCCGCTCGGGATCTCGACGACGGTCGTGACCTCGTCCGGCGGATGCGGTCCGGGCGGCAGGTCGTGCCAGGGGTGGATCACGGGGCCGCGGGTTGCGGCGCGCGGGCGGCGTCGGCGTCGGACGGCCGGTGCATCGTGCCCTTGTAGGTCATCGGCTCCTCGACGACGCCGAAATTCTGCCGCGCGAGCTCGGCGACGCGCCGCATTTGTTCGGGCGGGAGCGGCGGCGCATCTGATGCGGCGGCGAATTCGGCGAGCTGCTCGCGGTCGTAAATGTTGGGCAGCGTGGTGACGACGCGCGGCTCGGCGAGGAGCCACTGGAGGGACGCCTGGCCTAACGTCGCCCGCGTGGTGAGGAAGTCGAGCGTCTTGACTTTGCGGACGCCGTTGACGAGCCACGACCGGGGCCGGTGGCGGCGGTGGTCGTGCTCGGGGAACACCGTGTCTTCGGTGTACTTGCCCTCGAGCATGCCCGACGCGTGGGTGACGCGGATGTTGAACACACAGTTAGGCGCGTGGGCCCGCGCCGCCTCGAGCATGGCCGTGCCGGGGTGCTGCTCGAGGATGTTCCAGATCATCTGGATGGTGTTGATGTCCGGTTCGCGTTCGACGAGCTCCACCGCTTCGTACAGCCAGCCGATGGCGGGGCCGAACGCGGCGCCCCAGGCCCGGATTTTCCCTTCGCGCGTGAGGGCGCGCATCGTCTCCCAGACTAACGGATCGCGGACGTGCTGCATCTTCACGTTGTGCAGCTGGAGCACATCGATGTAGTCGGTGTTCAGACGGCGCAGGCACTGTTCGACCGCGCGGCGCATGAAGGCCGGCTCGAAGCGCTGGGGCAGCTCGCTCTGGCCGCGGCGGGCGGACTGCGCCGCGGCGTCGTAGATGTCGTAGCCGATTTTGGTGCCGTACACGACGCGATCGCGCATGGTGCCGAACGCGGTGGCGAGCTGGCGTTCACTCCGCCCGTTGCCATAGGCATCGGCGGCATCGAAGAAGGTAACGCCGTGCGTGTCGTACGCCTCTCGGAGCATGGCGACGGCTTCGTCGTCGGTTTTTTCGCCCCACCATCCGGTGGAGAGGGTCCAGAGGCCGAAGCCGACCTCGCTCACCGAGACGCCGGTGCCGGGGAATTCGCGATGGTGCATGGTGCCGCTCCTAACGCGCGCCAGGGCGGCCCTCGCTCCAAAGCCTAACGGAGTCGAGCGGCCGCGTCGACCGCACAATACGTGATGATGATGTCCGCGCCGGCGCGGCGAATGGCAGTGAGCGACTCCATCATCGCTCGGTCGCCGTCGAGCCACCCGCGCTCGGCGGCTGCTTTAATCATAGCAAATTCGCCGCTCACCTGATAGGCGGCGAGGGGGACCGCGGTCGTGCGCCGCACGCGCGCAATGACGTCGAGGTACGGGCCGGCGGGCTTCACCATCACGGCATCCGCGCCCTCGTCGAGGTCGAGCTTCACTTCGCGCAGCGCTTCGCGCGCGTTCGCTGGGTCCATTTGATAACCGCGTCGATCGCCGGTCTTGGGCGTGGATTCCGCCGCCTCACGGAACGTGCCGTAAAACACGGAGGCGAATTTGGCG
>DAHUXU010000295.1 GCA_027307005.1 Gemmatimonadota bacterium | reverse complement strand
GTGGAAAAACGCTCCGCCGGACGCACGATCGACGCCATTCGACGCCGCGGAAAGAACATCCTCATCGACCTGAGCGGCGGCGAGGTTCTTCACATCCATCTGCGCATGACCGGCAATCTCCTGGTCATTCCAGACGCCCGCTTCCGCTCCGCCTCCACCCGCGCGGTGTTCGAATTCTCAGACGGACGCGCTCTCGTGTTTGAAGATTCCCGAGCTTTAGGGAAAATCTGGATCGGCGAGGAGAGGCTGGGACGGATCGGGCTGGAGCCGCTCGATATGTCGTTCACAGCAGCCGCGTTTGAGGATATGGCGCGCAGATCGAAGAAGCCGTCGAAGCTATTCCTGCTCGATCAGAAATACGTCGCCGGGATCGGGAACATCTACGCCGCCGAGGCGCTCTGGCGTGCGCGCATCGACCCGCGCACCGCCGCCAGATCGTTAGGCATTCCGCGCCTCCGCCGCCTGATCGGCGCGATCCGCACCGTCCTCCGCCGGTCGCCCGCCGGCCGCTATCGGAGCGACGCCGCCGTCGCGCGCTGGAACGTCTACGACCGCGAGGGCCTCGCCTGCCGGCGCTGCGGCGGCACGATCACCAGAATCGTGCAGGCAGGGCGATCGACGTACTACTGTCCACAGTGCCAGGTGTGAGCCATCAGTCTGCTTCGACGATTGCCGCCTTGATGTAGCCGGTTTCGGGAATCGTCAGCACTTCCGGATGATCCAGCGGTTGGCCGAGCAGCTGCCGCAGTGTGATACGGCGGCCGCTGTCCGCGGCGGCGCTGGTCAGGATATCGAGGAACATCGGCTTCGACAGATGGAAGCTGCAGCTGGCGGTGAAGAGCATGCCGCCGGGAGCGAGCAATCGCATCGCGCGCAGGTTGATCTCCTTGTAGCCGCGGAGCGCGGCGGCAAGCGCCGAGCGCGTCTTCGCGAACGCGGGGGGATCGAGCACGACGGTGTCGTAGCGGTCGCCGCGCGATTCCGCGTCGCGGAGAAAATCGAACACATCGGCTTCGACGAAATCGATCGTCGAGATGTCGTTGCGCGCGGCGTTCTCGCGCGCTCGGGCCAGTGCGGCGCCGGAGCTGTCCACGGCGGTCACCCGCTCCGCGCGTTGGGCGAGGTGCAGCGCGAATGAGCCATGGTAGCTGAAGCAGTCCAGCGCGCGTCCGCGCGCCAGCTGGCCGGCGCGCACGCGGTTCTCGCGTTGATCGAGAAACGCGCCGGTCTTCTGGCCGTCCCAGGGCGCCGCAAGGTAGCGCACACCGTGTTCGCGCACTTCGATCTCGCGCGGCACGTCGCCCGCGAGCAGCTCGGTCGTGCGCGCCAGGCCCTCTTTCGCGCGGACGGCTGCGTCGTTACGCGCCAGTATGCCGGCCGGCGCAAGCACGTCGCCTAACGCTTGCACGATCGGGCCGCGAAACGCTTCCACGCCGGCGCTGAGCAACTGTACCACCACCCACTCACCGTACCGGTCCACCACCAGCGATGGGCATCCGTCCGCCTCCGCATGCACGACGCGCCAAGCCGACGTCACTCCGCCTAACGATGCCCGCCGGTCGGCGCTCCGGCGCAGCCGGTCGCGCCACCACGAGGCGTCGATCACCGCATCGGCGCGCGCGTCGAGCAGCCGGAGCGAGATCTCCGACGCCGGGCTCCAGAGCGCCCAGCCTAACGGATGCCGCGATGCGTCGCGGACCAGCACCGCGCCGGCCGGAGCGTCCGGCCGCCGCGCCACAGCGCTGCGATAGATCCACGGATGGCCGCTCGCCCAACGGTGGGCGCCCTTCCGCGACACCACGGCATCCGCGCTCACTGCCCCGTCGTCGCGGCCGATCCGCCCGCGGCCAGCACCAGCCGCCGGAGCTGCGGAATGATCGCCAGCCGCAACAGCCCCCGCGGCGCGGCGAGCGAATCCAGTTGCGCCAATCGACCCGAGGTCCACGCCGGCGCCGCGGGCTGGCCGCCGTCCAGCTGCCGCAGCGCTTCGGCGCCGATCGCGCCGGCCGTCGCCAGCGCGGCGGCGGCGCTGTCGGCGTCGGTCAGCAGCGGCGCGCGCGCCGTGAGCGCGGCGATGGCGGGCGCGATCTGCTGCCACTGGGTGAACATCGTCGCCAACGAGTCACGCAGGCCAGCGCCGCGCTCGGGCGCGTGAAAGAGCGTGTCGAGCATCCTCGACAGCGCGCGCCCACCCGCCGCGTCGGGCGTCACGATGTCGCCCGGCGCCACCAACGGCGTGAACGACGTAGGACGGCGCATGTGCATCCGCTGCCCCAAGCTCACCGGCTCGACCACACGCTGCAGCTCGCGCAGCGGCGCGATGCCGTCGGTTTGCGCGATCAGCCGCCACAGCGCGTCGGGCCCGGAAAGATGATGCACGCCGACATCGGCCAGCTCCACATTCACCGCGCCTAACCGGCGATACATGTCGTTCACCTTCACCACCGTGCCCGGCGACCACAACCGCTCGGCGATCGCCGCCGTACGCGGCCAGATGCGCGAGTCGATCGTTTCCGGAGTCACCAGCTCGCCCCACATGCAGGCCTCTCCGCCTAACACACGCCCGGCCTGCGCGCTGTCCAGATCCGCTCCCGCGGGAATCGGGTCCACTGCGTACAGTTGGCCCGCGCTCGACATCGCATCCAGATAGTAGCCTGCCGAGAGAATTCCCGGGTAGCCCTGCTGCGCCGCCGCGAAGAGCGAGGCCTGACCGCGCCACGATTGAATCACCACGTCGTGCGGAAGATCGGGATGCAGAATCTCGTCCCACCCCACGACGCGCTTGTGTTGGGCGGCGAGGATGCGCGCGAGCCGCCGATTGAAGTACGCCTGCAGCGCGCCGAAATCCTTGAGCTTGTGGCGTCGCATGAACCGGTGGATCGCCGCGTTGGGCTCCCATGCGCGCGCATCCACCTCATCGCCGCCGATGTGCCAATACCGATCCGGAAAGAGCGGCGCCATCTCGGCCACGAACCGGGTGATGAACCGGTACACCGATTCGCGCGCCGGATCGAACGCGGCGGCCGTGAAGTTGTAGTCCGTGGGGAGTGAATATGGTCCGGGCGCGCTGGCGAGCGCCGGGTATCCCACGAACCAGCTGATCGAGTGCCCCGGCATGTCGAACTCGGGGACCACGCGAATGCCCCGATCGCGTGCGTACGCCACCACCTCGCGTATCTGCGCCTGCGTGTAATACGATCCGCCGGAGCCGAGCTCCTGCAACTTCGGGTAGCGCTTGCTCTCGACGCGGAATCCTTGATCGTCGCTCAGATGCCAGTGCAGCACGTTGAGCTTGACGGCCGCCATCGCGTCCAGATTGCGCTCGATGACGTCCACCGGTTCGAAGTGCCGCGACACATCGATCAACAGGCCGCGCCAGGGAAACCGGGGGCGATCGGCAATGTGCGCCAGCGGAATCGTGAAACCCGCGCTCCCGCCCGTGACTAACTGTTGAAACGTCTCCAGTCCGCGCAGCGCGCCAACGACCGTCGCCGCGCGAAGCTCGGCACGAAACGTCGTCACGTCGAGCGTGTACGATTCATTTTCGTTGACCGATTGCACGGCGTCGCCGGGGCCGCGCACGTCGATC
>DAHUXU010000292.1 GCA_027307005.1 Gemmatimonadota bacterium | reverse complement strand
CGGCCGTGTCCGCGCTTTGTCCGCCTTCAGCGGTCTGTCCAATCCGGCCGTGTCCGCGCTTTGTCCGCCTTCAGCGGTCTGTCCGTGTCCGCGCATTGTCCGCCTTCAGCGGTCTGTCCAATCCGGCCGTGTCCGCGCTTTGTCCGCCTTCAGCGGTCTGTCCAATCCGGCCGTGTCCGCGCTTTGTCCGCCTTCAGCGGTCTGTCCGTGTCCGCGCTTTGTCCGCCTTCAGCGGTCTCTTCAATCCGGCCGTGTCCGCGCTTTGACCGCCTTCAGCCCCCCTTTCCTACTCCTGAGCCACGCGCTCCCGCCGCGTCACATCCGTCACGCCTTTGACCCGTCTCACGGCGCGGATGATTTTCTGGAGGTGCGTGAGGTTCTCGACCTCGACCAGCACCGAACCAGAGACCCCGCCGCCGTCGCCGCTCCGAAGCTCCATGCTCTTGATGTTCGTGCAGGTGTTCGTCACGGCTTCGGCCACGTCGGCGTAGAGGCCGCGCCGGTCGGAGGCTTCGAGGGCGAGGCGCACGAGGAAGAGCTCCCCGTCCATCTCCTGCCAATCGATGTCGAGCCGGCGCTCGGGCTCGTGCGAGAGCAGGAGGACGTTCGGGCAGTCCGTTCGGTGGATGCTCACGCCGCGGCCGCGGGTGACGTAGCCGACGACGGGGTCGCCGGGCACGGGTTGGCAGCATTGGGAATAGCGCACCATCAAGCCGTCCACGCCCTGGATGCGCACGCCTTTCGACGCGCCGCGCATGCGGTCGACGAGCCGCTCGAACGCGCTCGATTTGGACGGCGCCGCGCCATCCTGGAGCGCTTCGACGCCCGGATAGATGGCCTTGAGCGCCTGCAGCACGTGCACGTCGCCCTGGCCTAACGATGCAATGAGGTGCCTGGCGTCCGTTAGGCCGAGCGATTTGGCGGCGCGGCTCAGCGCATCGTCGTCGGGACGGGTGAGGTGGCGCCGGCGCACTTCGCGGTCCAGCATCTCGCGTCCCACCTTCGCCGACGTATTCTGCTCTTCCTGCTTGATCCACTGGCGGATCTTGTGGCGCGCGCGTCCCGTCCTCACGTGCGATAGCCAGTCGCGGCTCGGCCGCGCACTCGGCGCGGTGAGAATTTCGACCGTATCCGAGTTGCGCAGCTGCCGGGACAGCGGCGCAATGCGGCCGTTGACGCGCGCGCCCTGGCAGTGCTGCCCGACCTCCGTGTGCACGGCGAAGGCGAAGTCGAGCGGCGTCGCGTTCTTCGGCAGCTGGATCACGTCGCCCGTCGGCGTGAAGACGAAGATCTCGTCCTGGTACAGGTCGAGCTTGAGCAGCTCGAGGAATTCGTCGGGCGTCTTGGCATCGAGCTGCGCCTCGAGAATCTGACGGAACCACGCCAATCGCTCGTCGAGCTTGTCCGTACGACGCGGGCCTTCCGCGCTCTCCTTGTAGACCCAGTGGGCGGCGATGCCGTACTCCGCCGTCTGGTGCATCTGATGCGTGCGGATCTGCACCTCGTACAGCTGCCGTCCGGGTCCGAACACCGTGGTGTGCAGCGACTGGTAGCCGTTGGACTTGGGCTGCGCGATGTAGTCCTTGATCCGCTCCTGCAGGGGCGTCCACGCTTCGTGGATGATGCCTAACGCATGGTAGCAGTCGGGGACGCTGTCGACCAGCACGCGAACGGCCATGAGGTCGTAAATCTCCTCGTACGGCTTCTCGCGCTGCTTCATCTTCTTGTAGATCGACCACAGGTGCTTCGGCCGCCCAACGACGTCGACCGACGCGATGCCCGCGCGGGTCAGCTCGCGCTCGAGCGGCTCCGCGAACTGCGCGATGAGCTTCTCGCGCTCGCCGCGCTTCTGCGCCACCAGCTTTGCCAGCTTTTTGTACTCGAGCACTTCGAGGTGCTTGAACGACAGATCTTCGAGCTCCCACCGCACGCGCGCCATACCGAAGCGGTGCGCCATGGGCGCGTACAGGTCCATCGTTTCCTGCGCGATGCGGCGCCGCTTCTCCTCGGGGAGATAGTCGAGCGTGCGCATGTTGTGCAGGCGATCCGCGAGCTTGATGAGGATGACCCGGATGTCCTTCGCGATCGAGAGCAGCAGCTTGCGGTAGTTCTCGACCTGCCGCTCCTGCGTCGAGCGAAACGAGATGTTGCCGATTTTCGTGACGCCGTCGACGATCTGCGCCATCTCGACGCCGAACTCGCGCTCGATGTCGTCGACCGTGACCGAGGTGTCTTCGACGACATCGTGAATCAGCCCGCTCGCGACCGTGATCGAATCGAGGTGCAGCTCGGCCAGAATCTTGGCGACGGCGACGCAATGCGAGACGTAGTCGTCGCCCGAGGAGCGCTTCTGTCCCTCGTGTGCGCGGCGACCGAACTGGTAGGCGCGCGTGAGCAACTCGGTATCGAGCCGATCGAGTACCGGATCGTCGGCAAGATCCCAGCCGGGAATGACGGACTTGAGTGCGGTTGCAGTCACAGCAAACCTGTCTCCGCGAAACTGACGTAGCGTCCGCGACCGATGATGACGTGGTCGTGAACCGGTATGTCTAACAAACGCCCCGCCGACACGAGCTGCTCCGTGACTACCCGGTCATCGACCGAGGGCGACGGATCGCCGCTCGGGTGGTTGTGCACCAGAATGATGGCCGCCGCGCGTTCGGCGATGGCTTCTCGAAAGACTTCGCGCGGATGAACGAGCGACGAGTTCAAAATCCCGCGTGTCACGGTAATGTCGCGCTCCATGCGGTGTTGCGCATCGAGCACGGCCACGTGGAATTCTTCGACAGGCAGATCCTGGAGTCGGTCGGCGAACGCGCCGAACACGTCTCGCGGCGAGCGCATCGGAGCGCCTTCTTCGCGCTCCTCGGCCGCCATGCGGCGACCCAACTCCAGCGCAGCGTGTATCGCAATTGCGCGCGCAGGTCCCATGCCGCGGCCAGCCGTGAGCGTCGCGACCGGCTGCGCTGCGATGCGTCGGAGCGAGCCGCCTACCTGTATCAGAATATCCTGCGCGAGCGCCAACGTCGATCGCCCGCCGGCACCCGAGCCGAGCACGATGGCGAGCAGTTCGCTTACACTGAGCGCGCCAGCACCGTGCTGCTTGAGCCGCTCACGCGGCCGTTCGGTGCGTGGCAGCTCTTTAATACTTAACGTTTTGGCGGATTCCGGGCCAGGCTGCTCGGACATGCACGACCTCCGCGCCGCGGGTTGAGGGCGGAGAAGGTGTGCGGGCGGCGTTGCCGGGCCCGCACCGGAAGATCGCGAAGCGGACCGAACGCTTGCAGAAAGGCGGACAAAGCGCGGACGTAAACGGACAAAGCGCGGACAGACGAGTCCTCAAGGCCTGTGTCCGTCTCTGTCCGTCTCGGTCCGCGCCGTGTCCGCCTTAAACGTTAGCCCCGTGGCACTTCTTGTACTTGAGGCCTGATCCGCAGGGACAGGGGTCGTTGCGCCGCACCTTGGACCAGTCGACGTTGGCTGGTTTGCTGTTGTCGCCCAACGTGCGCGTGCGGCCGGCGCCGACGATGGTGGGCGCTTTGCGCGCCGGCTGGGCCGGTGCCGACTCGGCCGGCGCGGCAGGCGACGCCGCGCCGGCGTTCTGCGGCGCCGGCTCCGGCTCCTCGGCCGGCACGTCCTCCAAGATGCCTAACGCATTGTAGCGCCGCGCCGGCGCGGATCCGCCCTGCGGCCCGCTTCCGTTAGGCCGAGGCGGCTGGGGCGCCGCGGGTTCCGGCGGCGAGAACACCAGCTGCGCGCGCAGGAACCGCTCGGTAAACGTGTTGTACACGTCGTTCATCAAATCGACGAACATCGTGTATGCTTCCTTCTTGTATTCGATGAGCGGATCCGTCTGCCCCCAGCTGCGGTACTGGATGGCCGCGCGCAGCTGGTCCAGATCGTACAGATGGTCCTTCCACTTCTCGTCGAGCACGTTGAGCATCACGATCGACAGCAGCTGCATGCCGAATTCGTTCAGGCTCTTGAACTTCGCGTCGAACGCCGCGTGGCCCGCGTCGCGCGCCGATTGCTGGGCATCGGGAATCGTCTCCGGCCTGCCCTCGGCGCCCTCCTCGAACTGCGGGACGATGAGGAGATAGTGCATGAGGAGATCCTGCCGCAGCAACTGGAAGTCCCACTCTTCGGGATTCTCCACCGTCGCCAGAGCAGTCTCGACGCGATGGTCCAGCGCGCCGTCGATCATCTTGAGCGCTTCGCCCTTGAGCTCTTCCCCGCCCTCCATGGCGAACGAGCGCAGCGCGTAGATCACTTCGCGCTGCTGGTTCATCACATCGTCGAAATCGAGCAGGCGTTTGCGCGACTGGAAGTGATTCATCTCGACGCGCTTCTGCGCCTGCTCGATCGAGCGCGTGATCAGCGAATGCGAGAGCACCTCGCCTTCCTGCGCGCCTAACCGATCCATCAGCTTCGCGATGCGCTCGGAGCCGAACAGCCGCATCAGGTCGTCTTCGAGCGAGAGGAAGAACTGCGAGGCGCCCGGATCGCCCTGGCGGCCGGCGCGGCCGCGCAGCTGCCGGTCGATGCGCCGCGACTCGTGGCGCTCGGATCCGATGATGTGCAGGCCGCCCGGCTCGACGATCTGGACGTCCTTGCCGTCGGCATCCTTGACCGTCGAGTCGTGCGATTCCG
>DAHUXU010000284.1 GCA_027307005.1 Gemmatimonadota bacterium | reverse complement strand
CATTCGCCTCCGCGTACTCCTTCCCCGCCTTCTGATAGGCCGGCATGTTCGCGATCCGATCGAGCCGCATGTCCAACTCCTGCACCGGCCCGTCCGGCGTCGCCACGTTGAACTCCTGATTGTAGCGGACGTACGTGAACCGCTTCTGCTCGCCCGACAGGAGCGACGGCCCGGCGCCCGACAGGGCGCCGATCTCGTTGTCGATCGGCGCCCCGAACACGCAGTGGCCTAACGCACGACACATCAGATCCTGCTCCTGCGACGCCGCGTCGATGAGCGCCGGCACCGCGAACTTGAGCTGATCCATCACCGTGATCTGCTCGGCCACCTTGTCCGGCAGGTGCACACGCTCGGTCCCCGTCCCCACCGAGATCACGTGCAGCGCCTCCCGCCCCGATGGCCAGTCGAACCGGTACTGCGGAAGCGTCGCCATCAGCACCGCGATCAACGACGGATTGTTGAACGGCGTCACCCCGCCGTCCACGAACAGGAACTTGTGCCGGCCGAACTCCACACGCTCCGGCGCGAAATACGTCGGCGCCGCCGTGCTCGCGCGCAGGAGCTTCCACAGCGGCACGTTCAAGTTGCAATCGGGCCGCGAGCGGTCGTTGTAATGCGCATCCGGATGGTTCGTCACCGGCCACGGAGAGCCCGTCGTCGCGTTGCGCATGAGGATGAGCAGCTTGATCGCGATCCGCGGCGATCCCATGAGCACCGGCGTTTCGTGGTCCTCGTCCTCGCTGAAATGCTGGCGGAAAAAGTCGGCCACCGCATCCGCGCGATACTTCCGCTTCCACTGCCGGTACCACGGCTCGCGCTGGAACATGAACGGCCCGAACTCCATGTACAGCCGCTCGATCTCGGCGACGGGCTTCCGTAAGGCAAGGAACGCGGCGATGATCGCGCCGGTGCTCGTGCCGGCCACCAGGTCGAACACGTCGGCGAGCACCAGATCGGGCGCCTGCCGCTCTTCCCGCAGCAGCGCCTCGATGCGCGAGAGAATCTGCAGCGTGAAAATGCCCCGGACGCCGCCGCCATCCAACGTGAGGATTCGCTTCATGTCATCCACCCTGACCGCAGCCAACGTGAACGCCGTCCGCTCCGACGCCGTTAGGCGCCGACCCGCTCAGGCTTCCAACAGATCGCGCGAATACAACACCGACCACTCGGCAACTTCGTCGCTCAGCATCTGCGCACACGCTTCGCCTAAATCGTACGCCTCGAGCGTCCAACCGCCCGGATCCTCGCCGCCGCTCGCCCGCGCCCCGCGTACGCGCGCCTGCAGCACCTCGCACTCGGCCCGGCAGCCCTCGAGCATCTCCACCATCACCGCCGACCGCTCCGCAATCCGCAGACACTCGGACTGAAACCGGATGCTGTTGAGACTCGAGACCACCGCCGGCAGCACCGCCGCGAAGAACACCAGCACCGGACCGTACGAGTGCCCAACCTCGACCCATCCGCTGCGCAGTCCCAAGAGCCGAGCCACGATCAGCAGCAGATCCGCGAACACGATGATGATCACGGCAAGGTTCAAGCGCCACACCCATCGCCTGATCCACCGGTGCATGCGGCGCTGCGTATGGCTCGTCGCCCGATGATATTCGATCTGCGTCGCGAGCCAGTTATCGTGCACCAGGGCGAGCGCGCGGTCCACGTCGGACTGGCTGACAGCACCGCTGCGGCGCGCGTGCGCCGCCGGTGCCGCGAGCGGAGACATTCCGGTGCCCGGAGGCGCCTCGCGAATCACGGCTTGCAATAGCCAATCGACCACGCTCTGCCGCAACGCGGTTACCGCGTACCGCGCGACTCGCGGCGGCGCCAACCGCAGCAGCGCCATCGGCGACAGGTACTGCATCGCCCGCAGTCGCTCGGCGAGATACCGGTAGTCGACCGCCTTACTGTTCCAGTGATGGCTGTTGCCGAGATGCGTGTTGAAAAAGATGGCGACCAACACGGCCAGTTCGACGATGGCGAGCGACAGCAGCGTGCGACCGCCCTCGCCCTCGGGCGCGCCATGGCGTGCGAGAAAAAGCAGATACACCAGGCTCGTCACCGCGAGCGCCACTGCCAGCGCCGCGAGCGTGTAGTTGACGAGGAACGCGCCACGGTAGAGACCCGTGTAGTGCGCGCTCAACTCCGCCGCCCGCGCGCGGAACCGGGCGAACGGCTCGACGACCGTGTCGGCGCCGCCCGCCGTTAGGCGGTGGAAGCGCCGGACGAACGCGGACCACAACGTCGGCCGCAGTCGCGCGCGCCGATGCCCGCCGCCGAAAAACTCGTCCAACAACTCGGCGTCGCCGCTATCCAGCCGGGCCGCGCCGCTGTCGGCGCCTTCGCGCGCGTACGGACCCGCGCGCGACGTGCGCGGATCGGCCAGGATGCGCGTCACGACCTGGTCGACGCTCCGCTCCCACGGCGCCGACGACGACGCGTTGGTGCGCTCCAGGTCGACCGGCCGCGTGATGACGGTCACGGGCCGCTCCCGTTGGTTCGGCGCCACAGAGAGCCACAGGACCGGAATGCCTAACGCAACG
>DAHUXU010000272.1 GCA_027307005.1 Gemmatimonadota bacterium | reverse complement strand
CGATCTTACCCGTATTCAGGTTCACCGCGCTGAACGTCCCGTACTGCCGCTCGCCCGGCACCGCCTTGAACGCCGAGCCCAGCCACAACTTGCCCTTCTCGAACGGCGCGCTGTGCGTGATGTAGTGCATCGGCTGCTCGATGCCTAACACGTACATGTAGCCTAACGTCGGATCCACCGCCGGCGCCGACCACTCCGAGCCGCCGTTCGCGCCCGGCAGCATCCTCGTCCCCTCGGGCGTCGGCTGCGCGAACATGTTCTCCAGCCGGTTGAACGGCGCCGACTTCCGGATCAGCTTCCCCGTCGCCGCGTTCAGCACATAGACCCACGCCGTCTTCCCCGCCTGCGCCACCGCCGTCGTCCCATCCTTCAGCTTGACCAGCACCGGCGGACTCACCGCATCCAGATCCCACACGTCGTGCGGCACTTCCTGGTAGTACCACTTCACCGTGCCGTCGTTGGCGTCCACCGCCATGATGCAGTCCGTACAGAGATTATCGCCTGGCCGTACCGACCCGTCGAGATCCGGCGAGGGATTCCCCACCGCAAAGAATAGAAGATGCGATGCCGGATCATAGGTCGGCGTCATCCACACGCCGCCCCCGCCCCGCTGCCACGCATCGCCGTACTGCGCCATCGCCGCCTTTTCCGCGTCGATGTTGCGATGCAACGGCTCGCCCTCGTTAGTCGTCGGCGTGAATTTTCCTTCCCACCCCTTGTCGAACACGGTGTACGCCGTCCACAGCGGCTGGCCGTTGCTCTTGTTGTACGCGCGAACGAATCCGCGAATGCCGTACTCCCCGCCGGAGATGCCGACGATCACTTTGTCGCCCACGATCAACGGCGCCATCGTCTCGCTGTACCCCGCCTCGGGATCCTCCACCTGCACATCCCACTGCACGGCGCCCGTCTTCGCATCGAGCGCCACCAGATGCGCGTCGAGCGTCGCCATGAACACCGTGCCCTCGGAAATCGCGACCCCGCGATTGTTCGGACCGCAGCAGTAAATCGGCGACGCGATGCTCTGCTTGTGCTCGTACCGCCAGATCTCTTTCCCCGTCCGCGCATTCACCGCCATGGCGGTGTTGTACGGCGTCGTGAGATACATCACGCCGTCGATCACGATCGGACTCGTCTCGAAGGAGCCCAGCCGCGAAATCCCGGTCTGGTACATCCACGCCACGTGCAACGTCCCAACGTTAGACGTGTTGATTTGATTGAGCGTCGACCAACGCTGATTCCAGTAGTCGTGCCCGTACGTCACCCAGTTGTTGGGATGCTGCCGCGCATCCAGCAGCATCTGGTCGGTCACGCTGGTAAAGCTCGGCTCCTGCGACGCCTTCCCCTTCGTCGTCCCGACTTGCTCCTGCGCGGCGACGCTTCCGACGCACAGCGCCGCAGCCGCGACGGCGACGAGCAACCTTGGGATTCGCATGCACGAACCTCCCATGAGAGAGTCACTACAGCGCTTCAATGACCGGCGAACCTCGAGCTCCAATCCTCTCCTCCCGACCCGCTACCTACTCGGCCGCTCCGCGCTCGACAACGACCCGTTGACGCGCAACCCCGACCCGACCAGAGCCGACTCCTTTACACGCCAACCAGTTCTCGACCGATTGCGGCGAGAAGATATTCGTCAACAGGATGCGACCGATGAGACACGCACCGACAGTAGCCCATGAAGAAATGGCTCCGATGCGAAAGCGCAAACGAATGCTGTAGAGCGGGTGCGAAACCGTCAGCACCGCCCAGCGCCTCACGAGGAGAAAACACTCGACGACAAGAGCTCAAACGGTACGACAAATAGGTAGCCGCCTGCGGCCCAACGCCGCGACTGGGGCCTACCGGTCCGGAGCTCCCCTCGCCATCAGGGATCTCCCGCGGCGAAAAGATGCCGCGCTGGTGTAAAGACAGCCGGCGGCGACAATGTGATGTGTTTCTTGGCATATACGCAAGAGGCTACGACACAGACACGCTTACGTAAGGCAGTCCAACGCATTATCCCGCGTTCCCGCCGACCGGGCGCACGAGGCCCTGTCCTCCTCGCCTCCGACAGAGCCTGGCAACCAAACCTCCGGCCACACAGCCGGTTTCGCGGACGACGAGCACAGAGCCGTTAGTCACCTGACGCCGCATGTTCGTGCCGCTTCGCACCAACAAATTAGCGCCCGGATTCCGACAGTAACGACTCTTTATGGTGCCACCGTAGCGTGTTAGTCTGAGATTCGCTCGATCACGAACGACAGCGGCGCCTTGAGCGACTCCGCAAACACATACTTCCAACGCTCGCTCGCTCGATTCGAAATCGGACTCGTCCGGGTCGGCGACGTCAACGGCGTCAGACCTAACGCGTGCGCAAGAATCGAAAGACGCAACATGTGAAACGGGTCGCTCACGAGGATCACCCGCTGCCCCGGGAGTGCCGACACGATCGCAGCGACCGCGTGGATGGACTGGCTCGTGGTCAGTCCGTGTGTCTCCATCACGATCGCGCTGTCCGGAACGCCCCGCTCGAGCAGGAACCGCCGGCTCACTTGCGCTTCACTCGTCGTGTCGCGAGCGCCCGTTCCTCCCGTCACGATCACGAGTGGCGCCAACGATCGCTGATACAAGTCCAGCGCATGGTCTAACCGTGCGCGGAGCACCGGCGACGGATGCCCTTCGTATTGGGCGGCGCCCAGTACGACGATCGCGTTTGCCGGAGCCGCTTGATCGCGCGCCCCCACCACGATCACGGCGATCACCATCGCGACCCACGCCAGAAACACGGCGACTGCGACAGCGCCGATGATGCGCGCTTTCAGAGATGTCCGGCGCTTCATGGCGGCGAACCTGGGCGCGAGCGACCCGCTGTGGCAAGAGACCGCACTGTCCTGCCCGTGGCGGTCGCGTTAGTCCGTGAGCGTCAGCAGCGAGAGCCAGAGCACATCGAATGCCGCGCGCGGATTGAACTCCGCATCCACGCCCATGGTCATCGCCAGTCCATCGACGAACGGCACGACCACATCGGCCAGAAGCCTCGCCGGGATGCGGGGCCGCAGCGCCAGTAAGGCGAAGAGTCGCTCGATGGAAGCGGCGGACGCATCGCGGCGAGCGAGGTTCGCCGCGTGAATGGCTCTTCGCACGAGCGGATTTCGCCACTGTGCCAGCTCGAGCAGCACCCGCAGATGTCCGCGATCGAGCTCGGCGGCAAGCCACGCCCAGAGATCGTCGATCGCGTGGCGCGGCGTCGAGTTCTCGAGCGCTGCGCGCTCTCGCGACACGAGGTTCTGGCCCATCCATTCCACGACGCGCGCAAGCAGCGTGTCTTTGTCGTGAAAATGATAGTGAATGAGCCCTTTGCTCACTTCTGCTTCTTCGGCCACGTCGTGCATCGTGAGCGCGGCAGCGCCCGATGACACGATGCACCGCACGGCAGCGCGCAAAATCCGTTCGGCCGCCTCGAGACGCGGCCGGTGCTCGGCATTCGTCACTCTGAATTCTGCCCCGTCAGCCGGCGACACGCGACTCTCCCGGTGATGTCCGTTGGAACACGACCGTCAGGCGCTGGCCGTCCTGAGTCATCAGCGCGGGCTCCCATCCACCACGGCTTCGCTCGTTGAGCAGATCGGTGAACGCATCTTCGTCTTCCTGCGATCGCCGTGTGAGCCGGAGGATCACCGCCTGATATTCTTTCATTCGGCCGAAGATACTAGTTTGCGGCCCATGCACACCACCCCTGCGCTGGGCAACGTGATCGTCAGCCGCCACCCGCTGATCGAGCACAAGCTCTCGATCGCGCGAGATCGCACGACGACGACAAAGTTGTTCAAGGAGCTGGTCGAGGAGATCGCGATGCTCATGGCCTACGAGGCGATGAGCGATCTCTCGCTCGAGACGGTAGACGTCAATACGCCGCTCGAGTCGACGCGTGGGCGGCGCGTGAGCGGAAAGAAGCTCACGCTCGTGCCCGTGCTGCGCGCAGGACTCGGAATGGTGGAAGGTGTGTTGCGGCTGGTTCCATCGGCACGTGTTGGACACATCGGAATGTATCGCGATCACGATACACTCGAACCGGTGGACTACTATTTCAAGGTGCCCGGCGACGTGGCCGAACGGAACCTTTTCGTGCTCGACCCGATGCTGGCAACGGGAGGGAGCGCGGTCGCCGCTGTGTCATCGCTCAAACGAGCCGGAGCGACGCGTATCCGGTTTCTCTGCATCGTCGCGGCGCCGGCGGGCATCGAGCGCGTGCAGCGTGCGCACGCCGACGTGCCGATCTACGCAGCCGCGCTCGACCGCGAGCTCAACGCGCAGGGATACATTCTGCCGGGTCTCGGCGACGCCGGCGATCGCATTTTCGGAACGCGCTGACGGCCGCTCGGTGCGCGACGAGTCGCGCTCACTCGAACCAATCGCGGGGGCAGCTCCGCTGTTGCCACGCTGCGTCCAACACCCAGCGTTGGGCGGCGGGATCCATCACTTCGGATTCCACGCGATCGAACCACTCGCCGGCTAACGAGAGGTCGCCGATGCGGCGCCAGAGCTCACCGACGAGATACGTGAGCACCGCCCGCTCCTCTCGCTCTGCGCCATCGTAGCTCGAGAGCGCCGCCTCGAACTGCCACGCCGCGTGTCGGCGGAAGAATCGCTCCGCCTCGACATCGCCCTCATCCACGCAGCACCACGCCGCGCGCAAATACAGATCGGCAATGCGCCGCGGTTCCGCGCCCTGCCACGCCGCGACCTTCGCGGCAAACTCGGACTTTGCCGAACCCGGAATCGTGCCGCCGACTGCCGGCAGCTTGGGCGCGAGCTCGTCCAACACGTGCTCGCGCAACACTGGACTGACGTCCGCTTCATCGCTGAAGTCGCGCTCGCCACCCGCGTATCCGCACCGCGCACAAATGTGAATCAGGTACGGCAACGGTTGGGCGCCCGCGGCCCGCTCGTGAAAGTCGGTACGCTTGCCGCCGAACGAATTCGTCGACAGCACCGCGTGCGACGTGAAGCGGGTCTCGCAGATGGGACACGTCAGGTCAATTTGCTTCAGCGTGGTCATCCTCTCGGCTCCTGCCTCCTCTCTCCGGAATGATCAAGGAAAGTTGCGTGCCACAGGTGTGTTTCCTCTTGTAGCAGTTTCCGGTCGCCGGTATCTTGCCGCGTCCCGACGACATCAGTCGCACACGTCCAGTCCGGTTCCCCCCTTCGGTGCCATGCTCATTGACCTGGTTCCCGATTTCTTTGCCGTTGTCGACAACAGCGATCCCGTCGCTGCCTACCAGAACTACTTCAATGCCAATCGCCGAGTGTTGGAACCGTATTGGCACAACTACGTGCTCGATCCGGAGAGCGAACACTTCTACGAGGTGGTACGAAACACCGTGCTGGCCAATCGGCACGACCTCGTGGGGATGTTGGAGCGCACCGACGTCCTGTCGCTCGCGCGAGACACAATCTCCGCATGCTCCAAACTTCTAGACCTGGACGTTGACATCGACGTCGTCCTCATGGTGGGCGTCGGCGCTGCAAATGCCGGTGAGCTTGTCACCGATGGTAAAGGCATCGCGGTGATTTGCTTGGAACATTTCACTGCAGTCGCAAGCGAAGAAACGCATGGGCTCGGACTCGATCCCGAGCTCATTCGTCCGTGGCTCGCACACGAGATCGCGCACGTGATCCGCTACACGTCGCCGCACGGACGCAGTGAATTACGTCGTCTCGTGCATGCCGCCGGTGGGTATTACTCGTACTGGGACACGGCGCGTCGAGCATCGTTGCGCGAGCTGCTCGTGAACGAAGGACTCGCCGTCGAAGCCGCGCGCGCCGTGAGCCCGGGTCACGCCGAATGGGAATACTTCGGCTACGACCGTCGCCGGTATGCCCGCATTCGCGACCTCGAGCACACGATCACCGCCGACATCGCCGGCGATCTCGACCGGGCAGCGCTCGGCCTTCGCCTGCGATACCTCGCCGATGGACTCCCGGTCGACGCGCGTACGATGCCGGGTGGCTACGTGTTGCCGGAGCGGTCGGGGTATTACGTGGGGAGCAGGATGGTGGAGAACGCGGTGTCGGCGCGCGGGCTTCCCTGGTGTCTCCGCGCCGAGGCAACGGAGATGCTCGCCGGAGACGAGACGGCGGCCACGGCCTAACGGAGTCGCAGGTCGGCCCCGGCTCGGCGCCGGCTCATTTCCCCACGCAGAACGTGCTGAAGACGCGATCCAGCACGTCTTCGACGTCGATCGCGCCGATGAGCGATTCGAGCGCCATCGCCGCGGCGCGCAGGTGAACCGCCGCCACCACGATCGGCACTCCGCTGTCGCCGTCGCTCCACGCCTGCTTGAATGCGCCGACCTCCGCGCGCGCCAGCGCGATCGCGGCGCGGTGCCGCTCGCGCGTCAAGAGCGGCGTGTCGCGCCACTCCTCGCCGACACGCCCCGCGATCATCGCCTCGAGCCGCTCCCTGAGCTCGGCCAGCCCGGCGCCGGTGACCGCACTCACCGCCACGGGAGTCTCACTTTGATAGCGTAACGATGCGAAATCGGACGGGGCCAGGAGATCGGCCTTCGTTCGCACCGGCACCACCGGCGCCGGCGTGCGGGCGCGCGCCGCCGCGCCCGCCGCGCCTAACGACGACGCGCTGTCGCCGCACGCCAGCACCACATCCGCCTCGGCCAGCACTCGCTCGGTCATCGCCACGCCTAACTGCTCGATCGGATCCGCCGACGCGCGGAGACCCGCCGTATCGATCAACCGCATCGGCCACGCACCCAGGTCCACGACCGCCTCGATCGCTTCCCGCGTCGTCCCCGGGATCGGCGTCACGATCGCCCGCTCGCGACCCACGAGCGCATTGAACAACGACGACTTGCCGACGTTCGGCGCGCCGGCCAACACCACCCGTGCACCACGCCGCACCATCTCGCCCGCCGCCGCGGTGCCGAGGAGACGCTCGAGCGCGTCCTCGAGCGCCACGGTCGCTTCCGCGACGCGCGCGGGCTCGATCGGCCCGCTGTCCTCCTCGGGGAAGTCGATGTCGTACGCGATCATCGCCTCCACCCGCAGAACCGACTCGCGCAGCTCCGCGACCCGGCGGGACAGCCGTCCCTCCAACTGCTCGAGGGCCGAGTCGTGCATCGCCTGCGACTCGGCGTCGATGAGGTCCCCGATGGCTTCCGCCTGGAGCACATCGAGTTTCCCGGCTGCCACCGCTCGGCGCGTGAACTCGCCCGGGAGCGCCAGGCGAGCGCCGGCCGCCAGGAGCGCGCCTAACGCGCGCGCCGGCCCCACGTGCCCGCCGTGCACGCTCAGCTCGACGAGGTCGTCGCCCGTGTAGGAGCGGGGAGCGCCATAGACCGTCACCACCGGGCGATCGATGACGCGGCCCGTCGATGGATCCCGGAGAGTCGCGCGATACGCCGCGCGGGGCGTCGCCCGCCACGGTTCGAGGAGGCGGCTCGCGATGTCGTGGGCCAGCGGACCGCTCAGACGCACGACAGCGAGCGCGCTCCGCCCCGGCGGTGTCGCCAGCGCCGCGATCGTGTCTTCGGCGCCGGGAAGCACCGCGCTCACTGCCTAACGGGCGTCGATGCGCATGGAGGCTACGTGGCTCTCGCCCCGGCCGGCCCCGCCGACGTCGCCGGCACCCCCGCCTTCGCACGCTCGCGCGCAATCAACCACTGCTGCGGAATCGCCGCCAGGTTCTGCACCGCATAGTACAGATTGAGCCCCGCCGCCAAGCGATAGAAGAACACCCCCATGACGACCGGCATCGTGTACGCCATCACCTTCGCCTGCGAGTTCTGCGGCGACGCCCGCAAGCCGATCCACGAGAGGAAGAACATCGACACGGCCATCAGAATCGGCAGGATGTAGTACGGATCCCGTTGCGAGATGTCCGCCATCCACAAGAACGACACGCCGCGAAATTCGATGGTGTCCTGAAACACGAAGTACAGCGCGTACAGCACCGGCATCGGAATCAACATCGGCACGCAGCCCGCCAACGGACTGAACGGACTCATTTCGTGCTCGCGGTACAGCTTCATCATCTCCGCGTTGAGCTTCTCCGGCGTGTTCTTGAACTTCTTCTGAATCACCTGCAGCTCGGGCTGAATCCGCTGCAGCTTGAGCTGCGCGCGCATGGCGCTCTGGTTCAGAGGCCAGAGCAGCAAGCGAATGGCGACACCGAAGATCACGACGAGCCAGCCGTAGTTGATCCGCGATATGTCGTGCGCCCACAGCAACAGCCGCATGAGCAGCGTGATGAACGGCTGGACGATCGGCCGGAAAATCCAGCCGTGCGGATTCACGTTCTGCATCTCGCGGCCTAACGCGAGCAGTCGCCGCCACTCCTGCGGCCCGATGTAGAGCGTGAACGCGAACGCACCATCCGCCGGCAGTTGCTGAATGACGCGCCCCGACGCGCGAACGGCCATCGTCTTCGCGGGACGCGGCACGCCCTCGAACACGGCGCCCGCAAACGGCGAGCGCGCCGTGTCGGACATCATCGCGACCAGAAAGTACTTGTTCTTGCTCGCCACCCAGCTCAGCGGTCCGTTCTGGACACGGGCGACCGTCGAGTCGAGCTTCGAGAAGTCGATGCTCTCGGGATCGTCCCGCATCGTCTTCACGACGAACGCGAGATGCCGGTCATCTTCGGCGGAGTCCGCCTCCGATGATCGAAACCAGGAGGGCAGCGAAACGACGAGCACCCGCGGTGCGCCCGAAGCAGAGCCGGTGGAACGCACGGACCCGCTCACCCGCACCAGATAGCTGTCCGGCGAGAAGGTGTACGAGATCATCGCCGTGTCGGCGCCTAACGCACCCCGGAACCGCAGGATCGGCAGGCCGCCGGCGCCGCGCGCCGACGAATCCACGCTGAACACGGTGCGGTCCAGCGAGATGGTGTCGCGACGCTCCGAGACGACGGCATACGACAGCAGCGGCGAGCCGCTTCGCGCCAGCTCCACCTTGCCATCGCCCTTGGAGTAGGCGCGGAACTCGTCCATGCGCGCGCCGATCGGCGCCGCGCCGCGCGTGCTCATTCGGTAGGTCGCGTTCGACGTGTGCACCACGATCGTGTCGACCCGCGCGTTCGACACCACAGTGGTATCGACTCTTGCAGCGGTCGCCAGGACCGGCGCGGGCGTCGCGACACTCGATGGCTCAACCGCACGGTGCGCGGTATCGCGCACCGCCACCGAGTCTCCTGCCCGCGTCTTCGGTTGCTGCGGTGACGGAAACAGCAGCATTGTCCCGTACAACACGACAAACGCCACCGCGAGAAAAATCCAGAATCGTTTTTCCATTTCAATTAGCAGCCGGGCTCAAGGCACCGGATCATAGCCGCCCACACAAAATGGGTGGCAACGCGCAAGCCTGCGGATGGTTAGCCAACCGCCGCGCAGCGCTCCATGTCGTTCCAGCGCCTCCACGGCGTACGCCGAACAACTCGGCATGAACCGGCACGCCGACGGCAGAAGCGGCGAGAGCGCGACCTGATAGCCGCGCACCAGAAAAATCAACACCCACCGCATCACTCGCGCTCCGCTCCGGCGACCAATCCATCCCCCATACGTGTCATCTCGCGCCGAAGTTCGGCAAACGTGACACGATATGCTACCGGCCGCGCTCGAATGATGGCGTCCAACGAGCCCATGCGAGGCAGAATCTCCACGCGCGCAATCTCTCGCAGCCGCCGCTTGAGCCGATTGCGCGCCACAGCAGTCTCCGCATACCTCGGCACAATGAATCCAACGCGCCCCCCACCCCCACCCGGATGTCCAAGAGGGGAAGCGATCCACCGCAGCTCGAGGCTGTCGGTTCGGATGCGCTTCCCCTCGCGCGTAACTCGCTCCAACTCCGCGCGCCGCGTCAACCGATGCGGGCGCGTGAACCGCCGACGCTCAGGCGCCTGCGTACTTCGACGGAAGCCGAACGGTCAACCGCTTCCGACCCTTCTTGCGACGCCGACTCAATACCTCACGCCCCCAACGCGTCGACATCCGCTCCAAAAATCCATGCGTGCGAATGCGGCGCTTGTTCCGAGGACGATACGTTGGCTTGCCCATGTCCTTACTCCAATGCGTGTTCCGTTCACAACAGACAGAACGTGAAAGCTACCAACCACACGCGCATCGGTCAACGCCACACTTTTCGTGCGCCGCTCCGCAATTCGCATTGCCGCCACTCACGCTACTGCCGTGTTTTCATCGGATTGACTTTTCCACACGCCGAATCTAGCTTCGCGTCCCCTTCCGAGTCGTTCCCCAGCATGACACTGACGGCAACAGAAACATGGTCCCGCTTGCTCGATCGCGCTCGCCTCGAGCTGCCCGAGCAAACGTACCGAACATGGCTGGAGCCGACCGAAGCACTGGAGCTGGAAGGCGATACCATCGTCGTCGCGGCACCCGATCGATTCGCCGCCGATTGGAATGAATCCAAGCACTCGCAGTATCTCGCCAGTCTCGCGCCACTGGCGTTAGGCCATCCCATCACCATCGTCTTTCGCGTCGACGAAGAACGAAAGACTCGGCCCCAAATGGACTTGTTCGTCGCGCCGCCGCCCGACCAGGCACGCCAAACAGCGCCTGGCGATGCCCCCGGCGTCCAACTCAGCGCCCGCTACACCTTCCATAATTTCGTCATCGGAAAGTCCAACGAGCTCGCCGCCGCTGCCGCACAAGCCGTCGCCGCCGCGCCGGGCAAAGTCTACAACCCGCTGTTCATCTACGGCGATACCGGACTGGGCAAAACGCACCTCATGCAAGCCGTTGCCCACGAGATCATGCAGCGCGCACCGTCAACACGCGTCTGCTTTGTCGGCACCGAACAGTTCACCAACGAGCTCGTCGCCGCCATCCAAAAACGGTCCACTCCCGAATTCCGCCGGCGCTATCGCGAAACCGATCTCCTCCTGCTCGACGACGTTCACTTTCTCAAACGCACCGAAGCCACCCAGGAAGAGTTCTTCCACACGTTCAACGCACTCTACGAAGCGGGACGACAAATCATCCTCACCAGCGACCGGCCACCATCCGAAATCCCGGGACTCGAGGCACGCCTCGTCAGCCGGTTCCAATGGGGCATGGTCGCCGACATCGAACAGCCCGACCTCGAACACCGCATCGCGATCCTCCAGAACAAGGCGCGCCTCGATCACCTCGAGCTCACCATCCCGGAAGACGTCATCCGCTTCATCGCCGAACACGTCCGCTCCAGCGTCCGCGAGCTCGAAGGCTCGCTCATCCGACTCCTCGCCTACGCGTCGCTCAAACACCGCGACGTGTCAGTCAGCCT
The DNA here is from genome assembly GCA_027307005.1 of Gemmatimonadota bacterium. Lineage (GTDB taxonomy): Bacteria > Gemmatimonadota > Gemmatimonadetes > Gemmatimonadales > Gemmatimonadaceae > JADGGM01. The sequence goes on along the minus strand of DAHUXU010000272.1, from coordinate 23,653 downwards.
GGCGCGAGAAGCACTTCGTGACAAACTGCGACTAAATGGCGACAGCACCGCCGATGAAAAGCACGCGCTGAGCGTTCAGTCCATCCAGCAATTGGTTGCTCGAGAGTTCAGCATCAACGTCGAAGGCCTGCGCTCCAAGAGCCGCACCAAACAGCTCACCGTGCCGCGCCAGGTCGCGATGTTCCTCATCCGCGAGTTCCTGGGCCTCCAACTCGTCGAAATCGGCAACGCCTTCGGTGGACGCGATCACTCCACCGTCATCCATAGCCTCGAGCGCGTCCAGTCCCTGCTGGCCAGCGACGCTCCGTTCAACGGTCGTGTGGAATCACTGCGGAAAAGCATTTCGGATCTTCACACGTGATGTGCACGCCGTGGGAAATCGATCGCGTCTCCACATCGCATCGCGCGTTTTCCAACGCTCTCGGCACAGTAACTTGGTTTCCCACAGCTTTCTCAGTACGATAACTGCTGCGCGCTTCATGCTTTCGCCTGGTTTTCCCATATTCCACACCCCCTACTACTTCTACTACTCTTGATCCAACAGTAAAGAAGTAGTAGGAAAAACACCGCGAGTTCACGTTCTCACTCCAAGCCCCGCGAGCATCCGGGACCAGAGGATCGGAATGCGCTTCACTATCGCGCGCGAAAAACTTCAGGACGGATTGTCGGCAGTCATAGCGACAGTACCGGCGAAAACAACACTGCCGGTCTTGTCCAACATCTTGCTCGAGACCAACGAGCGCGGGATCCGCTTGTCCGGAACGGATCTCGACATGGCCGTCTCCACCGAAGTCATCGCCGATGTCGAAAGCCAGGGAGCCATCACCGTTCCCGCCAAGAAGCTCGCCGAAATCGTGCGCGAGCTTCCATCTGCGCCGGTGAAAATCAGCGCGGTCGGCGAACAGAAGATCACGCTCGAGTGCGGACGGTCTCGCTTCCGTCTACTCGGCTTGCCTCGCGACGAATTCCCGACCTTCCCGGCAGTCAAGTTCTCGGAAAGCTGGAGGATCAAATCTGGTGAGCTTCAAAAGCTCATCGCGCACACCGCGTTCGCTGTCTCCACCGAAGAGAGCCGACCGATTCTCAATGGCGTGCTCTGGGAATTGCGCGGAGACCGCATGCGCATGGTCGCGACCAACGGTCACCGCCTCGCGAAAATCGAGGTACCTGTCGCCGGGCAAAACGGCCGCTCGGAAGATCTGATCATCCCGCCCAAAGCACTCGAGCAGCTGCGACGGCTCTTCCCGGCGGAAGAAGATCTCGAGATCGCGCGCGGAGAGAACCATCTCGGTTTCCGATCGCCGCTCACCGCGGTCTTCACGCGCCTCATCGAAGGCCCGTACCCGCCGTACGAGCAGGTGATTCCGCGCGACAACGATCGCATCGCGCTTGCCGACAAGAACGCGCTCTCACAAGCGCTCAAGCGTATGTCCGTGGTTGCCTCCGATCAGACGCATCGGATCCGCATGTCGTTCAACGCAGGAATGGCCAAATTCAGTGTGCAGACGCCGGACTTGGGAGAAGCGCAAGACGAGCTGCCCGTCACCTACGAAGGCGACGCGCTCGACATCGGCTTCAATGCCAGCTATCTGCTCGAAATCCTGCGCAACATGCCGACCGATGAAGTGCGACTGACGTTCAAAGCACCAGAGAGAGCGGCAACCGTCGAACCCGTCGGCTGGAATGACCCGGCGCAGTACATGTGCCTCATCATGCCGCTGCGTCTCATTGACTAACGCAAACGCGCGTCATGGCTGGCCGGTGCCCGACCGATAGTCGAGCATCGTCGTCGTATCGGTCACCTGCTGCTTGAACGGAAGCGTGGTCTCGTGACTTCGCACGGTGATCTCGGAGTTGCCCGTCATCGCCGACCACACCGGCATCATCGCCAACGGATCGAGCAGCAGCGTGCCCGACGATGTGCCGGTGCCGTTCACCCAGATGCTGTCGCCCGCCGCGGAGGCAAGGCCTTGTCCGTCGACGGTCGACGTCGACGTCACGTTCACGCGTAGCACCGACTGCCCATTCCACGTGGCCGTGTCGACCAGCTGAAACGTACGCGCCACCTTCGACACCACCGCCACCGTTCCGCGACACGTCGTCGTCGACGTCGAGTCGTGCCAGACTGCGCCCTGTTGCAGATGCGACGGCGTGGACAAGAGCAGCGTCAATCCCGCTGCCACCGTCGGTGTCACGCCGCCCGCACACGTCGCCCGCGCACCGCCGCCCAGAGCGACGTCCGTTAGGCCAGCCGCCGAATCGAGGCGCGCGGAGAACGTGCTGAGAGTGGAGTCGGCCGGCCGGGGTGGGACGCGGCCGCCGGCGGTCAGCGTCGACGAGTCGACGCGACCCGCGACGCTGTACGCCGGTCCGCCGCCGGTCGAGTCAACGGTCAACGAATACATCGCCATCGTGTGAATCGGCGCCGCCGGAGTCGAAGAGTCGCTCGCCAACACCACCGTTGCGTTACCTTCCAGCTTGTACCGCCAGGTGCCCGTCGCGCGCCGAATCGTCCATTCGCGCACCGCCGGTCGAACAGCGGTTGATTCGCGCTTCGCCGGGGTTGGAGCCGGCGCCGGTGGTTTGGCGACGTTAGGCGTAGTCGAGCACGCGACGCACACCGCAGCCAGCGCGCCGCCCGCCAATCCGATCTGACGTCCCATGGATCCCCCGATGTGACACGCGGCCACGTTCATCCCTCGTCGTCCGCGAAAAAACGCAGCCTCCCGCGCCGACGAACTCACGAGAGGCTGCATGGAGCGAGACCGGCCTATAAGCCGGGTTCTGTCGGACGATGTCGTCCGGACGGTCATTCCTCTAGGATCGTGATCGCTCACGACCTCGAGCAGCCTACCCGCGGCGTCTTTGACGAGACGGGCCATCTCTCGCCGCCTATTCGGCCTTGCTCCGACCGGGGTTTACCGTGCCGCACCTGTTGCCAGATGCGCGGTGGGCTCTTACCCCGCCGTTTCACCCTTACCGGCAATGATCCGCCGGCGGTCTGTTCTCTGTGGCACTTTCCGTCGCTGCTGCGCAGCGCCCAGCCGTTAGCTGGCGGTCCGCCCTACGGAGCCCGGACTTTCCTCGCGAAGCTCACGCCCCGCGCGACCGTCCGGCCGGCCTCGCACCTCCACGAAAGATACCGTCCCCCGAATGACCACGCCATTGACCATGTGACGCCTCGCTGACGCGGCGAACGATCGTGCGCCCGCGCCTCATCCGCGCGCACCACGACTCGCCACGACCGGAGGTTGCCGTGCATCCCATCGCTTTCACGCCGATGCCATTGGAACCCGTCACGACCGTCTTGCTCCCGGTCGAACGAACGCGAGTCGACGCTGCAGGCGAAGGCCGCTACCGCGCGCTCCACCGCGACTCGCTGGATGACGTCTTCGAGGACCTTCGCGATCAGCGTGCCGGCGCCGTCGTGCTCTCCGTTGCCCGATGCGGTGAAGAAGAATTGTGCGCCGTCGCTCGGCTCGTGCGCGAGTTCCCGCGGGTCACCGCCGTCGCGCTCCTCTCCCTCGAGCAACGCGACACTCCGCGCGCCGTCCTCGGGCTCGGCCAATCAGGAGTCAAGTCGTTGGTCGACGTTCGACATCCCGAAGGCTGGGGCCAACTGCGGGACTTGCTGTCCAATCAATTCTTCAGTGACATCGATCGACTCGCTATCGGTCAGCTCTCGCTCGATCTCATCGGCGTGCCCGACGGATGCTGGCGATTCTTTGCATCGCTGTTCGATGGCGCCACGAGCGCGTCGAGTGTCCGCGCGCTCGCGGCGCGTCTACTCGTACTGCCCACCACCCTCATGAGCCGGTTCTTCCGCGCCGATTTGCCATCACCAAAGCGATACTTGGCCATGGCGCGCTTGGTGCGCGCCGCTCGCGCCTTCGAGAATCCCGGATTGTCCGTGGCGAGCGTGTCGGATCGGATGGACTACTCGTCGCCGCAGAGCTTCGGTCGACACGTGCGCATGCTCATCGGACTCACCGCACTCGAGTTCCGCGAGCGATACAACGGTGAAGGCATGTTGCTGCGGTTTCGCGATGAGCTCGTGCGACCGCATCTGGTGACACTGAGAACGTTCGATCCGCTCGCTTCGCGCGCGCTCGTGCCCCCGGGTGCGCAGCAGGAACAAGCAAATTCGTCGGACGGCTACGGCGAGACAGGTCCGAGTCGCGCCACAATGTCGTGAGCACGAACGAGTGGAGCGACCGGCACGCCGCGCGCTTCGATCGTCTCGCGTCCGCCTTCCTCACGATCGACCAACGCCAACACGCCCACCACGGTCCCTCCGGCGGCCTGCACGGCATCGATGGCGCGCAGCGCAGAGCCGCCGGTCGTGATCACGTCCTCGATGACGGCGACGCGATCCCCCGACGCAAACGGCCCCTCGATGAGTTTCCCGGTGCCATGCGCTTTGGCTTCCTTGCGCACAGAGAAAGCGCGTCGAGGATGCGCGGAGCACGCGCTCGCATAGCTGATCGCGTATGAAATCGGATCGGCGCCGAGCGTCAAGCCGCCGATGCTGTCGACATCCCAACCGCGGTCGTCGAGCAAGGCGAGCCCAAGCGACCCGATGAGCACCAAACCTTCCGGGCTCATTGTCGTCAGCCGGGCGTCGATATACAGTGTTGACGAGCGGCCTGAAGCAAGAACGAACTGCCCACGTCTCGCCGATCGTGTCGCGAGCAGAGCAACCAGTCGTTCTTGGTCGGTCATGGCCGTAGCTTACCGGCGCGTATCTCCGACGTCAATCGACGTGCGAGAACACTGCGTCGCGAGCGACTTCGCTCTCTGGCGCGCTTCTTATGTACCTGTCGACTCGAGCTGTTCGTCTTCGCGCGTCGTCGATCGCGTTGTCACTCGCGCTCATCTTCGCCCTCGCCGGCTTGTACGCGGTCGATCGCTCGCTGTCGACCTCGAATCGCGCACAGGTTCAAGTCGAAGCCGCCGAATCCGCAGCGCTCGTCGGCGGATTTCTCGCCGTGCACACGGAAGCGCTGCAATCGATTCGCGGGCTCTATCTCGATACGACGCGCGTCGTCCACGGCGAGCAGTTCGAATCGCTCGTGAGCTCGATGACGCAGTACGCAAATTCGTTTCGTCGAATCTGGATCACGGACACCGCAGGTCGAGTCCGCGAGCAACATCTCTTCGGTCCGGCGTCGCCGCCGCTCGCCGAAGGCCTGGACATTGATACCATCTCGGCCCTCGGCGTCGGTCGCCTCGCCGCCGCTGCGCGCGCCACGCACAGAGGCCAGGTGACGACAGCAGGATCGATGGTCACAGGCGAGCGGGGCGTGCTGATGCTCGAGCCGATCTACGTCGGCAACAGCTTTCGCGGATTCGCCGGCGGCAGCGTCACGACTGACGCAATCCTCTCGAGTGTATCGCAAGCGCGGCCCCGAGTGCGCGGCCAGCTCGTGATTCTCGCGAATGATGACACGATCGGCGCGACGCCGCGCCTGCTTTCGCGCTCAGCCAGCGCGGATACGGCATCGTCCACATTGCCGGTGCCGGGTGGTGGGGAGTGGCGCGTCGTCGTGATGCGTCGATCCAGCTACGCCAACGTTCGCCCGCTCGTTTGGGGCATCGGCCTGGCGACGCTCGGCGCCCTCATCGTCATGTTGCTGCACGAGCGCCGACAGGGCATTCGTCTCTCCGAGCGGTCTGCGGAGCTCGAGCGCTTGTCCGCGGAATTGTTGCGCGCCAACAGATCCAAGAGCGAGTTTCTCGCGAATGTCTCGCACGAGCTGCGGACCCCGCTCAACGCCATCGTCGGATTCGTCGAACTGCTGCGAGACGGCGTCTACGGAGAGCTCGCCCAACGTCAGATTTCGCCGGTCGAACGCATCGCCTCGTCTGCCGGCCACCTGCGGCTGCTCGTGGATCAGATCCTCGATCTGGCCAAGATGGCGGCCGGCCGCCTCGAGGTGCATCGGGAGTCGATCGACCTCCGCGCCTTCGTCCTGACGGTGGCCAGTGAGGTCGAGCCCCTCATCGCCGAGCGCGGCCTGGATTTCCAGATCGCAGTGAGTGCCACGCTGCCCCGCGTGCGCACCGATCCCATGCATCTGCGTCAGATCCTCATGAACTTGCTGAGCAACGCGACCAAGTTCACGCCGTCGGGCGGCATCACGATCCGCGCCCGCCACCTGGAGCCGCCGCCGCCTAACGTTAGTCACGGCGCGGTCACCCGGCCGCTCATCTACGTCGCGTCGCAGCTCGCGGCGGCGCCGCCGCCCGCGCCGGCGCCGGCTCCGTTCGGTCCGCCGGCGAACATCGAAGGCTCGCGTCCACCGGGCGGATGGATCGCGCTCGACGTCTCCGACTCCGGCATCGGCATCGCGCCCAACGAACGCGAGCGCATTTTCGGCGAATTCGAGCAGGTGAACGCGGGACCTCGAGGCGACTCGATCCATCGGGGCACCGGATTGGGCCTCGCCATCTCGCGCCGTCTCGCCCGTTTGTTAGGCGGAGACATCTCGATCGAGAGCGAGTTGGGCCATGGCGCGACGTTCACCGTCTGGATCCCGGTCGAGCACGAGCCCGCGCGGGCCGCGCCGCAAGGGGATGCGCCGGCCGACGCCGGCAGCCCCGCGCGCACCACCTCTGCCGGTTAGGCCCGCGGCGCCTCGGGGTCGTCTCGGTGCAGGAGCGATCGGACGCGGCGAAGCAATCCGTCCTTCCGCGCCGGCGGCGCTTCGACTGCTTCGCGCAGCGCGTTCGCGAACGACAGCGTGTCCGGATACCGATCCGTCGGATTCCGCGCCAGTCCCTTCATGACCACCGCCTCGACCGCCGGCGAAACCTCGAGCCCCTTGCGCGACGCGAGCAGCGGAATCGGCGGCTGCGAAAGCAGCTGCGTGAACATCTCTCGCTGCGACTTCGCCGTGTAGGGCAACGCTCCGGACAACAGATAGTAGGCGATCGTCGCCAGGCTGTACTGATCCGCGGCCGCCGTGACCAACTGGCCGGACAGCGCTTCCGGCGCCACGTACATGAGCGTTCCGACGAAAAACCCGGCGCGCGTTAGGCGCTCGTCGGGAGAGAGATCCGTCTGCGCGGCGATGCCGAAATCGAGCAGCTTGGCCCGCTTCGTCGGCGCATCGTACATCAAGTTGTCCGGCTTGAGATCGCGATGAATGATCCCCGCCGAATGCGCGGCGTGTACCGCTTCCGCGATCTGCTGGATGATGCCCGACACCTCGGCCGGAGGAAGCGGCGCATGCCGCTTCGCATACTTCTCGAGCAACTCGCCCGGCGCCCACTCGGTGGCTAGGAAGTGCAGCCCAGGCCGCGCCTCGCCAATCTCGATGGTCCGGACGACGTTCGGATGGTTGACCTTGGTACCGTAGGTGGCTTCGCGCAGAAACCGCGCGACGGCCGTCTTGTCGTTCCGCAGTTTCTCGCGCAACACCTTCACCGCGACTGTGCCGTGCTGCGGATGATCGGCGCGGTACACAACCGCCGTTCCTCCTTCGCCGACCATATCGTGGAGCGTGTATCCTGCGAGTGTCGTCCCTGAGAGGTTCTCGCGACTCACGCCGGCGAAGCTAACTGGACTCCAATAACGCAGCAAGCACGGTGCGCGTCGCAGATCGCCAGTCGCAACACGGAACACCCCTCTCTCGAACGCCCCGCGTGCGCCGATCACACCACGCGCAGACTCGCCTGTTTCCGCTGACTTCCCCCGCGAACCCCTTGAACGCGAATCCGCGAGTTTGGCGCATTTGCAGCCAAAACATGGCGCGAATGTCACCATGTAGGCGCTATACTGTCGCTACCAAGCCTGATGCTGCTCGCCCAGCGCCAACGGAGGTTCCCCGCTCGCTCCCCCACCTGCCGCACGCCCCCACGCAGGCCCCACAGCCAGTGCCTAACGCACCCCAGACCCGAACTCGCATACCACCGAATATGTATCTTCTTGTGCCGCATGGCGTTCTCTTGACAAAATCGCAGGTCGAGACTATATAGGCGCCCGCAAAGCCGCCGCCGGCCTTGCCCCGCACAACGCCGTGCAGGATCCGTTTCACCCCGCAGGAGGCTGCTCGAATGGCCAGAGGGAAAGTGAAGTGGTTCAATGATGCCAAGGGGTACGGCTTCATTGAACAGGAAAGCGGTGAAGACGTCTTCGTGCACTTCTCGGCAATCGCCATGGACGGCTTCAAGACGCTAACTGAAGGACAAGAGGTCGAGTTCGAGATCAAAACCGGCGACAAAGGTCTGCACGCCGCCAACGTTCAGCGAGTCAGCTAGACGCGTTCTCGAGCTCACGGGCCATTCGATCCCCGCTTCCGCCTGCCGCAAACGCGTGGCAGGCGTTGGTGTCTGGAGACCGGGCTCGGGCGAATCCGATCTGCGACTCTCATCGCAGATCGGATTCGCCTTTTTCATACCTAGTCGCACTACTCTGCGACGACTGCGTCCCTGGTTTCTCCCAGATGCTCGGGCGACCTTTCGTTCATGCCGAACAAATCAGCAGGCCGCCTCTTCCTCGTGGATGGCTACGCCCTCATCTATCGCGCGTTCTTCGCTCTGATCTCTCGCCCCCTCACGACCAGCCGCGGTGAAAACACCTCGGCTGCCTGGGGAGTGGTGAACTTCCTTCAGCGACTGCTCGCAACCCACAAGCCCGCCTATCTCGGGTGGGTCCACGACTCCGGTCTCTCGTTCCGTCACGAGCGCTATCCCGCGTACAAGGCAACCCGCGAAAAACTCGGCGAAGAACTCCAAGCCGATTTCGATCGAGGCATGGAGCGCATCGCGAGCTTGCTCGATGCGTACAAGGTCCCCGTCATCACGCTCAAAGGCTACGAGGCCGATGACGTCATCGGCACGATGGCGCGACTCGGTCTCGAAGCCGGTCTCGAGGTCGTCGTCGTCTCGGGCGACAAAGATTTCCAGCAGCTCGTCCGCCCTGGCGTCGTGCTGCTCAATCCAGGTCGAGGCGGCGCCGCCGCCGTCGAAGAACAGTGGGTGACGACCGAGAACGCGTCCGAGCGACTCGGTGTCCCCGCCGATCGCGTCATTGACTATCTCGCCCTCGTCGGCGACTCGTCGGACAACATTCCCGGCGTCAAAGGCATCGGCGACAAGACGGCAGCCGAGCTCGTGGCGACGTACGGATCGCTCGAGAACATCCTGGCTAACGCAACCTCGATCACCAAGAAGCGTCCGCGCGAAGCGCTGCTCGCACAAGCCGAGGCCGCGCGCCTGTCCAAGGAATTAGTAACAATTCGTGAAGATTTGCCGATCTCGCTCAACCTCGCGGCGCTCCAAGTCTCGGAGCCGGATCATGCGCGCCTGAAGGAGCTCTTCGTCGAGCTGGAATTCCACTCGCTCGCCAAAGAGCATGCGACGGCCGCCGCGCGTCCCGTCGAACGCGCACGGTACGCCACCATCGACACCGTCGAAGGCCTCGAGACGCTGTACGCTCGGGTGCGGTCTGCCTCCTATATCGCGGTCGACGTGGAAGCCGTCGTCGAAGCCGGCAGCCCGCTGTCCATCGACCCGCTCCGATCCACGTTAGTCGGCCTGTCGCTCGCGCTCGCGCCCGGCGAGGCGTATTACTTGCCGTTCCGTCACCGGCCGCATCGTCCGGCGCAGCAGGAGCTGTTGCCCGACAGCGCGCCGGCGAGCGCCGCCGATGCATCTGCAGCAGCGATTCGCAACCTGCCGCCGCTCGACTCCGACGCGATGGCTCCGCTGCGCTCGCTGCTCGAGGATCCGGGCCTCCGTAAAACGGCGCACAACGCCAAGTACGACTCGCTCGTGCTCCGGCGCGCCGGCGTTAGGCTCGCCGGCGTCGACTTCGACACGATGATCGCCAGCTACGTGCTCGATCCGGGACGGCGCTCGCACGGCCTGGACGTGCTCGCCCTCGAGTTCCTCGACCACAAGATGACGTCGTACGAAGACCTGTGCGGAAAAGGCCGGAACTTCGTCCCGTACGACGAGTGTGCCGTCAGCGCAGCGCGCGACTACTCGTGCGAAGATGCGGACATGACGCTACGCCTTCGCGCAGTCTTCGAACCCCAGCTCGACGCATACGCGCTGACGAAGCTCATGTGCGAGATCGAGCTTCCGCTCTCTGCGGTGCTCGCGGAAATGGAGTGGCAGGGGGTCTCGATCGATCGCTCGTGGTTCGCGTCGCTCAAGGAGCGCTTCCAACGCGAGCGCGAGCGAGTGGAGCAGGAGATCTACGAAGCGGCAGGCGAGCCGTTCAACATCAATTCCAATCCACAGCTGCGTCAGATCCTCTTCGAGAAGTTGGAGCTTCCGGTACTCAAACGGACGCCGAGTGGTCCGTCGACGGATGCGTCGGTGCTGCAGCAGCTGGCGGAGCAGGGACACCAGCTGCCCTCGCTCCTCATGGAATACCGCGAGCTCTCGAAGCTCGAGGGTACATATCTCGATGCACTGCCCGCGCTGGTGCACCCGACAGATGGTCGGATCCACACATCCTTCAATCAGACGGTAGCCAGCACCGGGCGACTGTCATCGAGTGACCCGAATCTGCAGAACATCCCGATTCGACGCGAGCTCGGACGAGACATTCGACGCGGTTTCGTGCCGCGGCCGGGTTGGAAATTTCTCGCCGCAGATTACTCACAGATCGAGCTGCGGCTGCTGGCGCACCTGTCTAACGATGCGGCGTTCGTCAACGCATTCCGCGCCGGTGGCGACATTCATCGCCAAACAGCGTCGATCATCTTCGGCGTGCCGATCGAGGACGTGACGTCGGACATGCGCGCGCGCGCAAAGACCATCAATTTCGCCACGATATACGGTCAGGGCGCGAACGCGTTGTCACGGCAGCTTCGCATCGACATCGCCGAAGCACGGCGATTTATCAGCGAGTACTTCGAGCGCTTCCACGGCATTCGCGTCTACCTCGATTCGATGGTCGCGTTCGCGCGCGAAAACGGATACGTGCAGACGTTGTTCGGTCGACGTCGCTACATCACGGAATTGCGCGATCGCAACTTCAGCATACGGCAGTTCGGCGAGCGCACCGCCACCAATTCTCCGATTCAAGGCTCCGCCGCGGATCTCATCAAGATCGCGATGATCCGGATCGATCACGCGCTGCGTGGACGACGAGCGCGCTCGGTCATGATCCTCCAGGTGCACGATGAGCTGGTGTTCGAAGCACCGACCGATGAAGTCGAATCGCTGCGCGCGCTCGTTAGTCACGAGATGGAGCATGCAGCGGAGCTTTCCGTTCCGCTCGTCGTCGACATTGGCGCTGGAGACAACTGGCTGAACACGAAGCAGTGACGCGGCCTTGAGACATTGGCGGGCACCAGTCGTCTTCATGAACATCCTCGTGCTCTCCCGCACCTCGATCGCGGAACATGCGCCGTGCTTTCTTTAGGCCGACGACAACTCGCTCCGGCATGGCCCCGGCTTCCGTGGTTCACCCGGTCGCTCGGCGCCAACGACGTGCGCGTCGCGGCTTTTCGTTGATCGAATTGCTCGTCGTGTTACTCGTGATCGGGATCCTGGTTGGACTGGCTATCCCACGCTACGATGCGTACAAGAGACGCTACTGTCTCACGACGATGGTCTCGGACCTCCGAAATCTCGCTACAACCGAGGAAGCGTACTGGAACCGCTCGGGCGCCTATAGCACCGATCTACGTCAGATCCAGTACAGCAGCAGCCCGCAGGTGGCGGTCAATGTGGTGTCTGCCGACACATTGGGTTGGGCTGCCAAGGCGAGCTACGCCGGCGATACCGCCATCTGCGCGATTTACTACGGCGACGCGCCGGTGTTGCCGCCCGCGACGCTGAAAAATGTGATTGGCTGCTCCCCATGAGCCCGCTCCAGACGCGGGCTTAGGAGTCTCTCACAGGGTCGTTGCAGTCTGCCATAAGCGTGGCAAATCGAGCGGTCAGATTGACGTCAGCGAGAAGTCTTAACTACCTAACAATCTGACTGACAAGGAGTTACGTTCGGTCACTCGAGCGGCACTTCCATTGCCCATAGCCGCACCGCGAGCCACGCGTCGTGGCTCCTCTTTCGGTCATGGGGAACGTCCTATGTCTCGCTCCCGCGCGTCGGGCTTCACTCTAATCGAGCTGCTGATCGTGGTCGTGATCATTGGCATCCTTGCCTCGATCGCGATCCCGAAGTTCTCGGCGACGAAGGGCAGGGCGTATACAGCAACGATGAGGTCCGACCTCCGCAATCTCGCCACGGCGGAAGAGTCGTACTACTACACAAACGACGTGTACTCGACCAACCTTACCGCGATCAATTTTCAACCGTCCGCTGGCACGACGGTCACGATTGGTGAAGCTTCGCCGTCAGGGTGGTCGGCCACTGCAAGTCACCCGGGTGCGTCGTCGTCGGCATGCGCCGTCTTCATCGGCACTGCGACACCGCCTTCGCCAGCCACCGTGGAGTCCGTCGTCGCCTGCAACTAGCGAGACGACATCAGAGGACTTTCGAGGCGCGGCTTTGTCGGGTTGGTATCGCGAGTTCGTGAACAATAGAAAAGCGGGAATGACGTTCGCCATGAACGGCGGCCTTTGGCTGCACCGGCATGTATACCGGGGGCAGCCAATGGCGCATCTGGTCTCGATCGATCGACTGCGTCTGCTTGCCTATGGCAGAGAGGTTGGCCTCCCTCCCGAGCGTCTTCAGTACAAGCCGCTCAAGGACCCGCGCACGGGTATTCGGCGCGATGCCTGGCACTGGGATCTCGTCGGTCGTTTCCTTCCGCCGCGCTGATTTTCCCATCGTCGCGGGACGTCATCGCAGTCGTTGACGCCTGCTCGGGTGACACGAAGATTCCACGCATGTCAGAGCTCCGGCGCGTCATGATCATCCGGGTGGGGCGGCTCGTGCTGCTCGCCGCGTCTGTCACGTCGTGCAAGAGAACTCGAGACGCGGCGCCGGCGCATGCGGCCGCGCCTAACGCACCGGAGTCTGTGGCGGCGCAACCGATGCCGGAAGCCGTACCGCAGTGGGACTCGAGCGTTGGCCCCGTGATGCTCGCGCGAGGACCGTCGGCTGCAAATGCCTCGGTGGTGTTTCCCGTCTACACCGACAGCACGGTCCCGGATACGCTCCAACTCGATGCGTCGACGCTGCGTGGGGACTCGGTGTCGCTGATTGGACATGGCGGCGTCGTCGATGCAGTGCCCGTTGTTTCGGCGGGGTCCAAAGAGTGGGCCGGGGACGAGTGCGTCGAGTGGCCGACGGCAACGCTTGGCATCGGTGGAGACACGAGTCGTGCCGCGGGCTGGACCGTGGGCTTCGTCCAGGAGCGCGTTACCGCTGTGGCGCTCGATTCTCTCCAGGGCATGTCGGGATCAGACTCGGCGAGCTTCGCCGCGGATCTGACGCGCATCGCCTCCGCGCTTCCCGATGATACCAGCCGAACGTTTCGCGGCATCCCGTTTTCCGTCCGGTACGCATACCGGTTCCAGGCGGCTGCCGGCGTAGAAGGCGTCGCTGCGGATCTCGTTAGGCGGCTCAACCAGGAGGCATCGCCGCTCGAGCAGCACACGTTCATCATCGCCGAGCGCGCTGCGAACACGCCGGACGCGGCGTATCGCGTCGCGTACCATGAACGCGCCGGCGGTTTGGAAGAGTCGATCGAGACGACCGACGTGCTCGCTGCCGTGCGGTTGTCGGCGCCGTCTCGCCTGGCGCTCGTCGTGCTGCGGGACGGCCAGGACACGAGTGCCTACGCGATGATCGAACGGCAGACGGACGGTACGTGGCGCCTGCGCTGGACGAGCGTGCACACGGGTTGTTAGGCGGACAACGGCGTGAGCGCCCTCACCCGGCACGGCCGAGGGCAGCCGGCGATTCGATACGCCGTCCGGCGAATCCGGCGAGCGCAAGCAGCGTCAGCACATACGGCACTGCGAGAAAGAGCTGATAGGGTACACTCCAGCCCATCGCCTGAAACAGGTATTGCAACGCGCTCGCGGCGCCGAACAGAAGCGAGGCGATCAACACGCCCATCGGACGCCACCGGCCCAGCACGACGATTGCGATCGCGATGAAGCCGCGGCCGGCGGACATACCCTCGGCGAACGTTCCCGATTGCGACAACACGAGTGTCGCGCCGGCGACGCCGCCGAGCGCTCCGCCGACAAGCAGCGTGATCCATCTCCATCGATGCGCGTCCACTCCGGCCACGCGAACGGCCTCCAGCCGCTCGCCAATCGCCCGGATGGCGAGTCCCGCGTGTGTCCGATACAACCACCACCAGAAGAGCGGCGCAACGACGTACACGAGATACGTCGGCGGCGGTTGATCGAAGAACGTCGGTCCGAGCACCGGAATGCGGGACAGAACGGGGACGGCGAAGGAGCCGGTCGTCGGGATCGAGAGCGCGGCGCCCGTCGCTCCGTACAGCCCGCGATACAGCGCGCCCGTTAGGCCAAGGACGAGCAGGTTGATCGCGGTGCCGGTAATGATCTGGTCCGCGCGCATGGACACGGCGAACACGCCGAACAGCGCAGCCACCGCGATGCCCGCCGCGCAGCCGGCCAGAAAGCCGAGGAGAAGATGGTTCGTACCAGCGCCGAGCAACGCGCCGAAGGCGCCACCGAGGACGATACCTTCGAGCCCGATGTTGATGACGCCGGCGCGCTCGACGAGCAGCTCCCCGAGTGCGGCCAATGCGAGCGGCGTCGCCGTGCGCACGGACGCCTCGAGAAAGCTCGTGAGAGCGCCGGTCACGGTGCGTCGTCCGGGGTCGGCGACCGCGCACCAGCAAAGCGTGCGATGATGCTCGCGGCGCTGCCTCGTCGGCTGATCGCGAGCAGCAGCAGGACCAGCGCCGCTTCGACGGCCGTAACGACGACCGACGGCACCGACGCCTCTCGCTGCATCGAGAGCGCGCCGGCCTCGAGAGAGCCGAACAAGATGCCGGTGCCTAACACGCCGAGCGGGTCGAGGCCCGCCAGGAGCGCCACCGCAATCGCCGTGTAGCCGTAGCCGGGCGAGATGTTCTCATACAGCGCGAACGTGACACCGCTGACCTCGATGGCGCCGGCAAGTCCGGCCAGGGCGCCGCTCAACAACAGAACGTTGGTCGTCGTTCGAGCGACGTCGACACGTCCTGCGACGCGTGCGGCATCCGGGTTGGCGCCGATGGCGCGAACGCGAAAGCCCGCGGCGGTCGATCGCATGGCCCACCAGAGCACGAGGCTCGCGGCGACGGCTAACGCAAACCCCGCGTGCAGCCGCGTGCCCGGGATGAGGATCGGCAGGTGCATCGTCGCGGGGATCTGGTCGCTCTGCGGATAGGCGTGACTCGGTTCCTGCAGCGGACCTCGCACGAGATATCCGACCAGGTCGAGCGCGACGAAATTGAGCATGATGGTGCTGATCACTTCCAGCACGCCGAATTTCGTGCGAAGCACGGCGGCGACGCCGGCCCACAGCGCACCGCCAATTGCGCCTGCCGCCAAGGCGAGCGGAATGCTCAGCCAGCCGAGTTGTGCGCCCCACGCGAGACCCACCGCAGTCGCAACAGCGGCTCCGACCAGCAACTGCCCGTCGGCGCCAATGTTCCAGACGCCGGCGCGAAACGCGATGGCGACGGCGAGTCCGGTGAGCACGAGCGGTGTCGCGCGCACCAGGGTCGAGGAGGTCAACGCATACCAGGTTCCGAACGATCCGCGCCACAGGGCGCCGAGGGCGAGCGTCGCATCGAAGCCGGCCAACCGAAGCGCGACCCAGAGCAGCGCCAGCGATAGGACCGCAACCATCACGACGATGGCCGCGCCGCCGAGCGACGTCGCTGCGCGATGACGCCACGTGCTCACGGCGGACGCACCGGGCGCCGGCGTCGCGGGACGCATCGCCAACGCCTAACCGTGCCCGCCGGCAAGTCGCGCGCGGTATCGGGCGCCGCGCAGCCGATACATCGCGATCGTACCGAACGCCGGGCCCAACGCGAGCGGCGCGAAGGCGTAACCCCAACCCCAGTGCGCAACCCACACCGGCACGGCGCGAATGCTGGCGACGGTGAGCAGGAAGCCGAGACACGTCTGCACGGTGAGCGCGGTGCCGACATATTCGGACGGCGACAGCTCCGTCACGCAGGCCGAGAACTGCGCCGAATCCGCGACGATGGTGACGCCCCAAATCAACGTGATGGCGCCGAGCAGCACCGGCGATGCGCCAGCGCTGTACGCCACGCCGATGCCTAACGCGCAGGCGCCGCTGACGACCATCGCGGTCATGGTCGTGGTCGTCCGTCCGAACCGATCCGCGAACGCGCCGGCGATCACGCATCCGATCGCCCCGGAGGCGACCGTGATGAACGCCATCATACTCGGCACCGTGCGGGGAAGTGCGTGCTGCGCCGCGACCGCCGCCCAGAACAGCGCGATCCAGCTCCACATCGCGTACAGCTCCCACATGTGCCCGAGATAGCCCGCGATCGACAAGACCACACCTCGGTCGGCGATGACACGACGCAATCCGGCGAGGCTCACCACGGCCGACGGCGCCTGGTATGGTCCTTCGCGCACCGCGAGCAGGAGCAGCGCCGCCGCTGCGAATGCGGCGGCCGCCGAAACCAGCAGCACGCGGCGCCAGTCCTGGTTGGGCGCGAGCGCGCTGATGAGATGCGGCGACGCCGAGCCAATCGTCAACGCTCCCACCAGCACGCCGATGGCGAGCCCGCGACTCGAGCGCCACCACCCGGCGACGAGCTTGATGCCCGGCGGGTACACGCCCGCGAGCGCGGCACCCGTGATTGCGCGCAGCACGAGCGCCCCGGTCGCGCCGTGGACGCGCTCCGCAATGAGCAGGGTGGCAGTGCCGGCGACCGCGGCGCTCCAGCCGGCCAATCGCTCGGCACGCCACCGATCGCTGAGCATGAACACCGAGGCGATCAGCGTGCCGGCGACGAAGCCTAACTGCACCGCCATCGTGAACCACGGACTGGTCGCTTGTGCCAAGTGCCACTCGGCGACCATCGCCGGGGCGGCCACCGTCGCACTGAACCAGGGCGACATGCCCAGCACGAGACACGCGGCGAGAATCGCGAGCTGGGACCGCGCTCCCGCCTGGTTAGGCGTCACGCGGCGCCCAACATGGCGCGGCCCGCGGCCGCGCGGTCGAGCGGCACGTCACGGCTTCGACCTTCGAACATGACGATGAGCCGATCGGCAAGGGCTAGCACTTCGTCCAGGTCGCTCGAATAGACAACCACTGCCGCGCCAGCTTCGCACGCGTCGAACAGCCGGGAGTGTACGGCGGCAGTGGCCGCGATATCGAGGCCGCGCGTCGGATTTTCCACGATGAGCAGGCTGGGATGCGGTTCCAGCTCTCTCGCCAACACGAGCTTCTGCTGATTCCCGCCCGAAAGCGTCGAGACGAGTGCGTCGGCCGACTGTGCCCGCACATCGTACTCGGTCAGGATTTCGGCGGCGCGCGCTCGAATACGTGACCACGCCAGGCGTCCGCGTGCGCGGCCCGACTCGTGGAGCGCCAGGTTCTCAGCAACATCGAATTCGAGTATCAGCGCGTCGCGAAGTCGATCTTCGGGCACGAAGCCCACCGTGGCCGGCGCTTCGACGTGTCCCGACGATGGTGGCAGACGGCCAGCGAGGCAGAGCAGCAGCTCGTGCTGGCCTGCACCGTCAACTCCGGCGACGCCAAGGACCTCGCCCGAACGCACCGCGAGGCTGACGTCCCGCGTGCGCATCACGCCGCGCTCATCGCGCACGGCGAGATGGTCGGCCGCCAGCACGACCTGGCCGGCTTGTCGACGCTCGCGACGCGCCGCGGCGGGCGGTGCTCCACCAATCATCGCGGTTGCGAGCTTCGAGGCGTCGACGTTGGTGACCGGCTCGGCGAGGACCGTACGACCGTGCCGCAGCACGGTCACCGCGTCGGCCGTCGCGAGTGCTTCCGGCAGCTTGTGCGTGATGAGCACCACCGTGCCGCCCGTATCAGCGAACCGGCGGAGCATCGCCAGCAGGTCCTCGGCTTCCGAGGGTGCGAGAACCGCGGTCGGCTCGTCGAGGATCAGCGTGCGGGCGCCGCGGGCCAGCGCCTTCACGATTTCGAGCCGTTGCTGCGCGCCGACCGACAAGTCGCCGGCGCGCGCGTCCGGATCCAGGCTGAAGCCGACCATCTCGCAGATGTCGCGAACGCGGGCACGGACGCGGTCCGCATGGTAGGCGCCGTGTCCGCCTAACGCGACGTTCTCGGCGACGCTCAGGGCGGGGATCGAGCTGAAGTGTTGGTGGACCATGCCGATGCCTAACGCAATCGCGGCTGCCGGCGACGGCAGATCGACGGCGCGGCCGCGCACGCGAATCGTGCCGGCATCCGGTCGCACGAGGCCGAACGCCACCCGCATCAGGGTAGTCTTGCCGGCGCCGTTTTCGCCCAGGAGCGCGTGCACCGATCCATCGCGCACGACGAGCGATGCGTTTTCGAGCGCCCGCACCGAACCGAAGCGGCGCGCGATGTTCTCGAGCGAGAGCGCGGAAGCGGCGTTCACAACCCCGTGGGAGCGTGCAGGAAGATCCACGGAATCGCGAACGTGGCGCTCAGGTCTGCCGCCAGCGCCTGCACGCCAAGGGTTTCGGTCGCATAGTGACCCGCATAAATGACGACGATGCCCAGCTCTTCGGCATCGATGGCCGTCCAGTGTGCGCCCTCACCGACGATCAGCGTGTCCACGCCTCGAAGCGCAGCTTCGGCGAGGGTGTCGTGCGATGCGCCGGCACCGGTGCAGATGGCCCAGCGTCGCGTGACGCGCTCGTCGCCGCACGCCGAGTGACGAACGAGGCCGCCGTAGCGGCGCGCGAACTCTGAGGCACGCTCGATGATCTCCAGCGTCGGCGTATTGGCCTCACCGCCGACGCCGATGTCGATATTTTGATGCCGGGCGAAACCGAACGTCGTCGTTAGGCCAAGCTCGCGCGCCAACAGGATGTTGTTCCCGACCGTCGGGTGCGCGTCGAGCGGCAAGTGCGCCGAGTACAGGCCAACGCGGTGGGTGATGAGTGCGTCGACACGACGCAGTGCCGGTCCTCGGAGCGGGCGCAGACCGCCCCAGAACAGTCCATGGTGCACGAGCAGCAAGTTCGCGCCGGCGGATATCGCGCCCTGAATGGTCTGCTCGCGTGCATCGACGGCCGCCGCGACCTTCGCGATCTCGGCGTCCGTGTCTACCTGAATCCCGTTGAGCGCGTTGGCATAGTCCGGAATCTCCCTGATGCGCAGGAGCTCGTCGAGGTACTGCGCGATGTCAGAGAGTGCCGGCATGCTCAGCGCGAATGAGTCGAGTCGACGAACTCGATGCGCGGCGGGCGAACGCGCCCGTCGAGAATCGCTTGGCGAGTGGTGTCGAGCGTCGCCCGCAGCCCAGGCGGAATGTGCGACGCGAGCGCGGGGTTGATCACGAGCTTGGTCACATCCGAGCGTGTTCCCAAATAGAGTATCCCAGGCTTGAACGTCCCGGCCTTTACTTCACGCGCCACAGTTAGGAACGCGTGCGGCAGATCGATTACGACGCTCGCGATCACGACGGTTGGAGCAACGCTGCTCTGATCGGAATTCGCCCCGAACACGTACACGTTCTTCGATTCTTTCGCGGCCTGGAAAATACCCAAACCCGCAGCATCGGCGTTCTGGAAAATGAAGTCCGCGCCGCGTTGAATTTGCGCCAACGCTTGCTCCTTTCCAGCGCTCGCGTCATCCCAGTTCCCGATGTACGACGTGAGCACAGTAACGCGCGGATCCACCGCATGCACGCCGGCAGTGAACGCCAGGAAGCTGCTCTTGACGGGCGGAAGATCGGTTCCGCCAATCACACCGACGACGCGCGAATGCGAGAGCGTTCCAGCGATGACGCCGGCCAGATACGACGGTTCCTCGAAGCCAAAAATCATGGGAGCGACGTTGGCGCCGGAGCGATTGCCAGACGTCGTTATGTAGACCGTATGCGGAAATTCGGGCCCCACGCGCGAAGCGGCATCCTGGAACTCGAATCCATGGCCGAAGACGAGATTGTATCCCTGCGCGCCGTACGCTCGAAAGTTCTCCTCGAAATCCGCAGGCGTCTTCACTTGGATGTTGCTGATATGTGCACCAAGACTGTCTCGAATGCGAAGTAGACCTTGATACGCGCCGGCGTTCCACGCGTGATCGGAGACGGGACCGGGAGTGAGGAGAGCCACCTTGAACGCGGTCGAATCAGCTGCACCCGACCCTGCGCCAGTTCCACATGCGGTCATCACGCATACGATTGCGGAAATGTGGAACAATGTGGAGAACAATCGCACTCGGCTGTGCACAGTTGGTTTAAGGGATTGATTTGTATGAAGTTATAGACGTGCAAAAAACAAAAAAGGCGATAACCAAATGTGGGTTATCGCCTTCAAGCTAGCGCTCGACTGGCCAACTGCGGAGTGGACCGCTAGCGGCCAACCGCAAGAGCGGCCACTTCGACGACATCGGACTCGACATGCTCTTTGGCATCCGAAATCCGCACCGTCCCATTGATCCGGCCGCCTTCCACGACGGCGATCGCCCGCGTGTTGATGTCGCCGTGTATCACCGAGGTGCTCTGCACCTCGAGGCGTTCGCTGGCGGTGATGGTACCTTGAACCGTACCACCAATGACCGCCTCTCGCGTCGTGATGTCGCCGCGAACCTCGCCCTGGCGACCTATGAGCACCTGTCTGCCGGCGTTGATCGAGCCTTCGACGCGTCCTTCGACGCGAATCACGCCCTCCGTTTCAATGTCGCCGTCGATGCTGGTTCCTGCGGCAATGATCGAGAGCGATGAACTGCTTCCGCCGCCGTGCGAGGCGCCCCGCGCCTCATCCGATGTGCGCGGGTCCTTATTGAAGATCGCCATTCGAGGGTCCTTGTTTCATGAGCGACATGGGCTCGACGCTCGTGCCGTTGTGACGCACTTCGAAATGAAGGTGCGGGGGAAGGGTACCGGCCTGACCGCCTAACACACCAAGGGCGGCGCCGGCGGCGACGCGACTCTTCTGGGTCACTCGCACATCGCGCAGGTCAGCGTATGTCGTCTCATAACCGTCGCTGTGTGCGATGCGGACCGTGGCGCTGCCCGAAGAATCGACACTGACCTCGACGACCGAGCCCGCGCCCGAGGCACGAACTTGTGTGCCTGGCGGCGCCTCGATGTCCATACCGCTACTCGATGCGGTCGTGTCGTCGCGAGCGACAATGGTGCCGGCGACGGCGAGCGGCCACTGACTTGGTATCGACGTGTCAGTCGAGTCTGCCGCGTTGGCGACGGTTGCAGCCGCCGTCGCCGCTGTCGGCGTGGTGGCGCCAAGCATGTGCTGTACTTGCTGGAATCTTCCCTCGAGCGCCGTGAGCGCCGCCTGCAGCGTGTCGAGGCGCGTGACGTCGTGCTGCAATGTCTGAACGCGGTGTGTCAGTCCAGGAACCCGCGCCGCCTGGGTTGCCAGGAAAAACCAACTGAGCACCACGATCGCGAGAATCGTCCCGAGCGCATACGCGCCGCGGCGCAGGAGACGAACCTGGCGTTGCGTTAGGATGATGGTTCGATTGGCCAGCCCGCTTTCACGCTGCACCTGGATGATCATCGATCCAGCATGCGGCGTGTAGATATTGCCGTACCCGCGTCCAGACAGTTTTTCGCTGGGGTCTTTCGTCACATCGCGTCTCGGCTGCTTCCCAGGAGGAGATCGAGAATTCGATCGAGATCGTCGGCGGAATAGAAGACGATCTCGATTGCCCCGCGTCCCGAGTCGCGCTGAGAGATGGACACGTCAGTCTGCAAATGGCGCCGGAGCTCTTCGCCTGCGCGGCGTACGGCAGCCGGCGTTTCGGTCTTGGTGCTGCCTCGACGCGCGCGCGGACGGGATCGCGGAGCTTGTCCTGCGCGAGCGCGCTCTTCGACGTCGCGCACGGTCATCCCGTTGGCAACGATTTCGTTGGCAAGCGCAGTCAGCGCACGCTCGTCGCTGATGGCGAGAAGAGCGCGCGCGTGTCCGAGCGTGATGTGGCCATCCTGGAGGATGCGCCGCACCGATTCTGGTAAGCTCAGCAGCCGTAAGATGTTAGCAACTGTCGTCCGGTCCTTTCCGACGAGCTCTGCAATCTGCTGCTGCGTTAGTGTAAAGTCACTGATAAGACGCTGATAACCTACCGCCTCTTCGATCGGGTTCAGGTTCGATCGCTGAAGATTCTCGACCAGCGCGAGCGTGAGGAGCATCTGGTCATCAATGTCCTTCACGACTGCTGGGATGTCCTCCCAGCCAATCTTGGTCGCGGCTCGCAAACGCCGCTCGCCGGCGATCAACTCGAAACCATCTCCGTTGGGCCGAGGCCGAACGACAATCGGCTGAAGCAGCCCGTTCGCTTTGAGGCTGGCCTCTAGCTCCGCGAGTTCATTCGGTTTGAACTCTGCACGCGGCTGGTACGGGTTCGCATGGATCCGTGCCACGGCTATACGCTGAAGCTGCTCTCGACTGACCTGTTCAGTCGTGCTCTGATTGGAGCGTGTCGCCAGCAGCGCTTCGAGGCCGCGCCCCAGGCGGCGAGGCTTTTCAGTAGACATTCGCAGTATGTGGATGAATGGTCTCGAGCGGATTCATAACCGCCTCGATGGTCGCTTCAAAATGCAGAGCAGTCCGTTCGCAGAAGGAGAGCGGCCGGACTCAAGTGACTCGAGTCAGTCGGCTCTCGCCGGGATGTCCGGAACCGACGGACGATCGCTAAGCAAGGCAGCTGATGTGAAATCGCCGCTGCGCCGGTAGCGCTCGAGCAGCTCGCGCGCGACGCTGACATACGCTTGGGCGCCTGCCGACGCGACGTCGTAGAGAATGATTGGCTTACCAAAGCTGGGTGCTTCCGCCAGCCGGACGTTCCGCGGGATGACGGCATCGAAAACTTTGGGACCAAAATATTCGCGCGCGTCGGTTGCAACCTGGCGAGAGAGATTGAGCCTCGCGTCGTACATCGTCAGTAAGACGCCATCGATCGCAAGCTCTGCGTTCACGCCGCGCTGAATCATGTGGATTGTATTCAGCAACTGTGAGAGGCATTCGAGGGCATAGTACTCACATTGCACCGGTATCAAGACGGCATCCGCAGCCGCCAGCATGTTGACCGTGAGGAGGCCCAGCGATGGCGGACAGTCGACGAGAATAAAGTCGTAACGAGAGCGGACCGGAGCGATCGCGTCACGCATCGCCAACTCGCGTCGCGGACTGTCGACCAGCTCGACTTCGGCGCCCGCTAGATCCGGCGTTGCCGGCGCGACGTCGAGATGCGCGAACTGGATTGATCGCAGGATCACTTCGGAGAGCGAGCACTCTCCGATGAGGGCGTTGTACACGGTGCGCGCGACTCGCTCGCCGTCGAGCCCGACCCCGCTCGTGGCGTTGCCTTGCGGGTCGCCATCAACCAGAAGGGTTCGCTGCTCCGCGACCGCGAGGCTCGCAGCGAGGTTTACGGCAGTGGTCGTCTTGCCCACGCCTCCTTTCTGATTGGCAATCGCGATGACCCTAGCCACCAGTCGCTTCCGTCCATCTGAGGGTCGGAGACAGTCTTTCGCGCGCCGCCAATATAATCAGGGAATGCCCAACGGAAGACCTCTTTCTGTTTCACGTGGAACACCGCGCTGCGACAAGCACGCACGTT
>DAHUXU010000164.1 GCA_027307005.1 Gemmatimonadota bacterium | reverse complement strand
GTCGCGCTCACCGATGCGTCGCTCACGACGTGGATCCATCCGGAGGATGGCACGGCCGACATCTACTATCCCAAGGGATCGCTCGCCGGATTGATGCTCGACATCATGATCCGCGATGCCAGCGACAATCACGCGTCGCTCGATGACGTGATGCGCTCCCTCTATCGCGAGTGCTATCAGCACGGCACCGGCTTCACCGATGCGCAGTGGTGGGCCGCGGTGAGCGCTGCGGCCGGCGGACAGTCGTTCGCCGATTTCAACGCGAGATACATCGACGGTCGCGATCCGTATCCATGGAAAACGCTGCTGCCGCTCGCCGGTCTCCGCGCCACCATCGACACGGTGCGCACGCCGACACTCGGCGTATCAGCGGAAAACGATTCGGCCGGCGTGCGGGTTGCGCGTGTTGCGCCGGGCTCATCGGCGGACGAGGCCGGCGTGCAAGCCGGCGACTATCTGCTCTCGGTGGCCGGCGTCCCGGTGACAGACCCCGAATTCATCAATCGACTCCGCGAGAAGGTCGGCTTGCGCACGGGAACGCCGGTGATCTTTCACCTGCAGAGAGGAGACGACACGCTCGATGTGACGGGGAAGTTGCAAGTGCAGGAACGCGTGACGGTTCGCGTGGAAGCCGACCCTGCGGCCAGCCCGAAGGCGATTCGAATCCGTTCGGGCCTCTTGCACGTACGGTGAGCCGCTCCACACTGTAGAGGCATCTCCCCTGTCTCTCCCCTTCCTCACGACTCCTGCTCGGAGACTCGAATGACGGCCAGTGCGGCATCGAAAGCGCCCTCGGTATGGGAAGACTTCATCGACATTTTCACATCGCCGAGCGAGGTCTTCGCGCGCAGGCAGAACGGGAATTGGTTTCTGCCGATGGTCGTAGTCACCGTGATCTGCTGCCTGATTTTTATCGGTACGAAGTCGCTGACGCAGCCGGTATTCGACGCCGAGTATGCTCGCGCGACGGCGGCGGCGATGCGGGCGAATCCGCAGGTGACGGCAGCGCAGATGGAGAAGGGCAAAGCCATCTTCGGCACGTTTCAAGTCGTCTTTTTTCTCATCGGCATTCCGATCGGCATTTTCTTCGTTGGGCTGTTGCTGTGGCTCATCGGGAAGCTGTTCGATTCGACGATGAACCTCGGCGGCGGCCTGCTCGTGGCATCGTACGCCGCGTTCCCGAAGATTTTTCAGTTCATCGCCGGCGCACTCATCGCGTTCTTCTCTGATCCGTCGTCGCTGACCTCGGCGACGAAGATCACGGTGAGTCCGGCGCATTTCCTCGACGTGTCGAACACATCGCTGATCGTGCTCACGCTGCTCGCGCGCATCGATCTCTTCACGATCTGGTGCACGATTCTGCTGGGCATTGGGCTCGCCGTGATCGGAAAGATCCCGCGGTCCAAGGCCATGACCGCGGCGTTCATCGTGTGGATCCTGGCGACCGTCTTCCCGCTCTACCAGGCGATGCGATCGATGTAAGTTGGCATCATGCGCGCGATGGTCCTCGAGCGGTCGCGTGCGCCGCTCGTGGCGCGCGAGATCCCTGACCCGGTGCCCGGCCCGGGTCAGGTGCTGCTCCGGGTGCGGGCGTGCGCCGTCTGCCGCACCGACCTCCACGTTGTGGACGGCGAGCTGCACGACCCCAAGCTGCCGTTGGTGTTAGGCCATGAAGTCGTCGCGACGGTTGCGGCCCGCGGCGATGGCGCGACGCGATTCAATGTCGGTACGCGGGTCGGCGTTCCATGGCTGGGCTGGACCTGCGGCGTCTGCAGATACTGCAGGTCCGGTCGCGAGAACCTCTGCGTTCGCGCGCGCTTTACGGGCTACCAGATCGATGGCGGGTACGCCCACTGCTGCGTGGCCGACGAGCGCTTCTGTTTTCCGCTGCCGTCCGCGTACGACGATGCGCACGCCGCGCCGCTCCTGTGCGCGGGCCTCATCGGGTATCGCGCGCTCCGCGCGGCGGGCGACGGCGAAGCGTTAGGCTTGTATGGCTTCGGCGCGGCTGCTCATCTCATTGCGCAGGTGGCCCGCTCGCAGGGCCGCCGGGTGTTCGCGTTCACGCGGCCCGGCGATGCGCCGTCGCAGGAGTTCGCCCTTCAGTTAGGCGCAGAATGGGCCGGCGGATCGGATCAGACGCCGCCCGTCGAGCTCGACGCCGCCATTCTCTTCGCGCCCGTCGGCGCCCTCGTTCCCGCTGCGCTGCGTGCGGTTGCGAAAGGCGGCACCGTCGTTTGCGCCGGCATCCACATGAGCGACATCCCGTCGTTCCCGTACGACATCCTGTGGGGCGAGCGCGTGATCCGCTCGGTGGCCAATCTCACGCGCCGCGATGGCGACGAGTTTCTGGAGCTCGCACCGCGCGTCCCTGTGCGCACCGACGTCGAACCCATGCCGCTGGATCACGCGAACGAGGCGCTCGAGCGGCTGCGCGCCGGCGACGTGCGCGGCGCCGTCGTGCTCACGATGCCGTCATGACGTTCCGTTAGGCGCGCAGCAGCAGCTTCGCGATCGTCTGCAGCTGCATGTTCGACGTGCCCTCGTAAATCGTGCCGATCTTCGCGTCGCGATAGAACTTTTCGACGGGATAGTCCTTGGTGTAGCCGTAGCCGCCGTGCAATTCCACGCACAACGAAGTCACCCGCTCCGTGACCAGCGATGCGAACAGCTTGGCCTTCGCGGCTTCCTGCGTGAACGGGCGGCCCGCGGCCTTGAGGCGCGCCGTGTTGTACACCATGAGCCGGGCAGCCTCCAATTCGGTAGCCGCCTGCGCCAGCTGGAACTGGACGCCTTGAAACTCGGCAAGCGGCTTGCCGAACTGCGTGCGCTCGCGCACGTACTGCACCGTCGCGTCGAGCGCGCCGCGCGCGACGCCGATCCTCTGCGCGCCGATGCCGATGCGCCCTTCGTTCAAGGTCTCGATCGCGATCTTGTAGCCTTGCCCGACCGGCCCCAGCACGTTCGCCGCCGGGACCACGCACCCATCGAGGATCAGTTCGGTCGTGCTCGACGCGCGAATGCCTAACTTGTCCTCTTTCTTGCCCACCGCGAAACCTGCGAACCCGCGCTCGATGATGAACGCGGTGATCCCGCGATATCCGGCCGACGGGTCGACCGTCGCGAACACGATGTAGATCTCGGCCTCGGCGCCGTTCGTGATCCAGAGCTTGCGGCCAGTGAGCACCCAGGCGTCACCGCGGCGCTCGGCGCGCGTCGCCAGCCCGAAAGCATCTGAGCCCGAACCCGGCTCCGACAACGCGTACGCCCCAACCGTGCCCGACGTGAGCTTCGTCAAGTATTGCTTGCGTTGGGCATCGGTGCCGAACCGCGTGAGCGGCGAGTTCACGAGCGTGTTCTGGACGTCCATCAGAATCGCCGACGATGCATCCACCCGGCTCACGGCCTCGACCGCGAGCGTCACCATCATCATGGTTCCGCCGGCTCCGCCGTATGCCTCCGGCACGCCGATACCCATGAGCCCGAGCTCGAAGAATCCGGGAATCAAATCCGGATCGAGCTTGCCGGCACGATCCATTGCCTGCACGCGCGGACGCACTTGCTCGTCGGCGAACGCCGCGACGGCATCGCGGAACATCGTTTCATCTTCGGCCAGCACGGTGAGTGGCGTGCGGGCCGCGTCGAGGTCCATTGTCATGCGATCCAATGTATCGGGTGGTTCCCGCTTGGGTGAGCGGCTGAGATCGGCGCTAGCGCTCGACCGTTACGTTCGTCGCCGCTTCGCGGCAGGCATCGCCGCACCAGCGCTCGGGAGTACCCTGCGGCCGCACGCACATGCACGGCGCCGGCACGCGACGTCCCCGCGGTTCGACGCCCGCGCGCTCCAACACCACCTCCGCCAGCTTGTCGTGCACGCCGAATGCCGGCGTCACCGACACACTGATGTGCGGAAACGGCGCCGCGGCCTGGCGCGCCATGCGCGGAATGTCGCGCGTCGAGTGCTTCCCCGGCGACAGCATGTACGGGAAGACCACTACCTCCGTCGCGCCCGCCTCGACGCACTGCGCGAACGCCTGCGCGATGGTCGGCTCCGCCAATTCCATGTGCGACACGCGCACGATCACACCGTCACCGGCGATCGCCTGCACGAGATGCCCAACGCAGTCGATCATGCGATTGGCGGCATCTTTGACCGAGCCGTGATCCACGAGCAAGATGGCTTTCATGGGCGGGGCTCCATGTCGTGACCGATGCGTCGACTCTCTAAGCTAACGCGTGGCGGAGTCGAAGACCTCGAGAGCCAGCTCCACTTTACCGAACGGCGCCGAGACCTGCACGCCCTGCACGGTGCCGCGCACCTGCTCGAGCATTTCGCGCGCGAGCGCGATTCCTTCGGCCAGCCCGTGCTCCTTGGATTGTTCGCTCGCGCGACGCATCCGGTGAATCACCGCATCCGGCACGACCACGCCAGGCACTTCGTTGGCGAGAAACTCAGCGTTTCGCGCCGACACGAGCGGCCAGATTCCGGCGATCACGGGAATGCGCACATGATCGATCGACGCGAGGAAGCGGTGCAGTTGATCCACGTCGAAGACGGGCTGGGTGATCGCGAACTCCGCACCCGCATCCACCTTCCATTCGAAGCGGCGCAGCTCGTACGCCGGATCGATGGCGGCGGGATTCACTCCGACGCCAATGGCGAACTGTGTCGGCGCGCCGATCGCGTGGCCGCCGGGATCGAGGCCCCGATTGAGGCGGCTCACCAGATTCGTGAGACCGATCGAGTCGATGTCGAAGACCGCGGTGGCGTCGGGGTAGGGGCCCATCTTCGGCGGATCGCCGGTGATGATCAGCAGATTTCGCAGCCCCATGGCCGACGCGCCTAACAAATCGCTCAGCATGCCGAGCAGGTTGCGGTCGCGGCAGCAGTAGTGGGTTACCGTCTCGATCCCGCTCTGCTGCTCGATGAGCAGGCTCGTCATGAGCGCGCCCATGCGGCTCTGCGCCCGCGGTCCATCGGGAACGTTCACCGCGTCCACGCCGCGCTCGCGGAGCGCGCGCACGCCCTCGAGCATCCGGCTCGCGTCCACGCCGCGCGGCGGCACGATCTCGACGGAGGAGACGAATTCTCCCGCCGCGA
>DAHUXU010000185.1 GCA_027307005.1 Gemmatimonadota bacterium | reverse complement strand
GATTCGGCGACGATCGCGCGCGAGGGCGGCCTAACGGCGAGGCCGCTCGCCGCGCTCCCATCGGTGATGGATTCGCTCGCCGCGACCGGACTTCCCGTGTATGCGATCCGCGACGTCGCCGACGACGATTTCGCCGCCCAGGACAGCCTCACGCGCGGGCAGCAGTTCATGAAGTCGTTCGCCGCTGCGCATTCGTCGCTGACGGTGAAGGATGCGGAGCCGATTGTCGACCAGCTCCGCGCGCGCAAGTCGCCGGCGGAGATGGCACTGCTCCGTAAGGCGGCGGCGATCAGCGCGGCGGGCCATCGCGCGATCATGCGGTCGCCGGAGCCGCACCACGAATACGAATGGCAGGCCGTCGCCGAGTACACGTTCAAGCGGTTAGGCGGCGACCGCCCGGCGTACGGGTCCATCGTCGGGGCGGGACTCAACAGCACACAGTTGCACTACATGCAGGACACGTCGGTCGCTCGGCCCGGCGACGTCGTGGTGATCGATGCGGCCACGCAGTACGAGGGGTACGCGGCGGACATTACACGCACGCTTCCGGTGAACGGTGTGTTCACGCCGGCGCAACGCAGGATCTATCAGCTGGTGCGCGATGCGCAGGCGGCCGCCGAGCGCGTGGCGAAACCGGGTGCGAGCGCGCAAGCGGCGCAAGATTCGTCGGTTGCGGTGCGCGCGCGGGGGCTCGCCACGCTCGGCCTCATCGACAGCGTCAACGCGCAGTTGGATCCGCCGGGAGGCGCCGACTGTGCGAAGGTTCCGCGCGCGTGCTCACAGGCCGGCATCTGGATGATTCACGGCATCAGCCACGGACTCGGTCTTGCCGTCCACGATCCGGCGCAATTCTACTACGGCGACGGGACGTACAAGGTGGGCGACGCGTTCACCATCGAACCGGGCATCTACATCTCCACGCGGACGCTCGACGCGCTGCCCGACACGCCGCGCAACCGCGCGTTCATCGCGCGCGTTAGGCCGGCGGTGGAACGCTATCAGAACATCGGCGTGCGGATCGAAGACGACTACGTCGTGACGGCGACCGGGCTCGAGCGCATCTCGAGCGGCGTGCCGCGCGAGATCGCCGAGGTGGAAGCCCTGATGAAGAAGCGGCCGGCCGCCGCCACGCTCGATCCCTAACGCTGCGTTGCGATTCGCGCGATGCCGGCGAGCGAAAACTCGACGATGTGCTCCGCCACAGCCGCGAGCTCCGCATCGGATAGGGGCCAGCCCTTGAACGCCGCTGCCCGGAACCGGTCAGGCCGGTAGAACAGGCACTGGGCCTGCACGCTGATCACGCAGCGGGCCACGCGTCTGTCGTTAGGCTTGCAGTCGAGCAGCTTCGCCACCACGCCGGCGAGATACTCGATCCGCGGCAAAATGCCGTGCTCCGCGATCCACGGGGCGAGCGGCGTGGGCTCGGACATTTCGTGCCGCATGAGATCGTGGATCCACGCGGTGCGATCGTCGGTGGACGCGATGCGAGGCAGATAGCCCGTGATGTACGTCCGCAACTGCTCCTCGGGCGAGGCGTCACGCGCCGCGGTGAGGAACGCGTCGTCGCCGGCGCGCATCGCCGCCACGGCCGAGCGCACGACGGCGCGATAGAGGCCGAGCTTGCCGTCGAAATGGTAGTTCACCGCGGCGACGTTCGCGCGTGCGGCGTGCGCGATGTCGCGCACGCTCACGGCGCCGAATCCGTGTTGAGCGAACAGGCGTGTGGCCGCGGCGAGCAGCCGGTCGCGAGTGGCCGCGTCCCGCCGGCGTGTGTGAGGCGGCGCGGTGCGCGTGCTCACGACAGCGTCCGCTTGAAGAGCAGGGTGGCCGCGATCATGGTCAGCACCGAGAACACCGCGAGATACAGCAGATCGAACCAGATCGCTGAGAAGCCGGTGTTCTTGAGCAGCAAACTCTTGAGCGCGTGCACCGCGTAGGTGAACGGATCCACCGTGGCGAGGACGCGCATCCATTTCGGGAAGGCCTGCTGCGGATAGATCGCGCCGCTCGGGAACCAGAGCAGCGTATTCAGCACGCCGAACAACGCGCGCGGCAGGAGCGGATCGTTCATGCGCACCATGAGCAGGAACATCATGCTCACGAGCGCCACCGAAGCGACGGCAATCACGACGAACAGGCGGATGAGCCGCACGGGCGCGAACGGATCCGGGATGCCGGCGATGAGCGAACCGATGGTCATGAGCACGGAACCGGCGATGATCGCCTTGATCGCGCCCGCGATGTTGAACCCGAAGATGAGCTCGAGGCGGGTGATGGGCGTGACGAGATAGCCCTCGTGCAGCCCGCGCGCCTTGTCATCGATGTAGATGATCCCGCCGCCGATCATCACCATCATGAAGATCGACATCACGATCGAGCCCGGCAGCAGGTACTGGATGTACGGCACGTACGGGTAGAGCTCGACGGTTTCGAGCGTCGGGTCCTGCGAGATGCGATCAGACGTCGCCGGGGGCCGATTGTACGCGCCTAACAGACCGCTGAGCGTGCCCGAGAGCGCGGCCGTCACGAAATTGTCGTTGTTGTCTTCGATCAACGCGACGCGCGGGTCGTCGCGTGACAACACGCGCCGCGAAAATCCGGGCGGAATGGTGAGCACGCCGTTCACGCGACCGTTGCGGAGGGCGTCGAGCGCCTGTCCGCGGTCGCTGTACGGGATGGTCTCGAACGTCTGTGCGTTTTCGGCAACGGCGTTGGCCAGCGCGTGGAGCCGCACGGCCGGCACGCCGCCGTCTTCGTCCACCAGGGCGACCTTGAGGTGTTTGACGTTGCCGCCGAACGCGTAGCCCAGCACGACGAGCTGCACCACCGGCATGAACAGCGACATGATGATGAGCGCCGGGCTGCGGCGGAAGCGCCGCAGATCGCGCTCGATGATGGCCCAGGTGCGCTGCATCTGCCTAACGCCTCATCATGAAGCGGCTGTCGGTCGGCGCGGGTTCCTGGAGCGCGTCCCGCAGCTGATGGCCGGTGTAGTGCACGAACACGTCGTCGAGCGACGTGCTCTGCACCGACAGCGAGCCGATCGTGACGCCCGCGCGCGCGGCCGCCGACATGAGCGCGTTGGTCGTCGCCGGCCCGCTGGTGGACACGAGGCGGAACACCGGCGGCTCCCCCTCGACCCGCACCACACCCGGGAGCGCGCCTAACTGGTCGCGCCAATCGGCCGGCGCGCCGGCGAAGCTCGCCTCGAGCGTGTTCTCGCCGGGGATCGCCGCTTTGAGCTTCATCGGCGAGTCGAGGGCCATGAGCTTGCCGTGGTCGATGATCGCGATGCGGTCGCACAGCTTGTCCGCTTCGTCCATGTAGTGCGTCGTGAGCAGCACCGTGAGGCGGCGGTCGGCCTTGATCGCGCGCAGCATCTCCCACACCGAGGTGCGCGACACGGGGTCCAGGCCCGTCGTCGGCTCGTCGAGGAAGAGAATGCGCGGCTCGTGCACCAATCCTCGCGCGATCTCCACGCGGCGCCGCATGCCGCCGGACAGATTCTTCACCGGCTTGTCCGCCCACTGGCTGAGCTCCACCGCGGCGAGCAAGTCCGCGATGAGCGCCTTGCGCCGCTCGCGCGGCACGCCGTACAGCTTGGCGAAGATCAACAGGTTCTCTTCGGCGGTGAGATCGAGGTCGCTCGTCAGCGCCTGCGGAATCACACCAATGGCGCGACGCACGCTATCGGCATCTTTGACGATGTCGTATCCGGCGACGAGCGCGCTGCCCGATGTGGGCAGGAGCAGCGTGGTCAGCATGCGAATGAGCGTCGACTTCCCGGCGCCGTTGGGGCCGAGGAGACCGAACGTCTCTCCGTCTTCGACGGCGAAGGAGGTGCCGTCGACCGCCGTGAAATCGCCGAAGCGCTTCACGATGTCGCGAACGTCGATCGCGATCGTCACGACGAATGCCGTTGGGCGAGCGGGAAGATGACGTAGGCCGTCATGCCGTCGGCGAGGGCACGGTCATGGTTGTCGATGCGCAGCCGGATTTCGAACGTCTTGATGTCCCGCTTGGTGCGGCTCACGTCCCGCTGCGTGGCAAAATCGGCGTCCACGCCGCGGAAGAACACCGTGCCCTGGCGCTCCTGCCCGGACGGAAGGCGCACGGTGAGGTGATCGCCTAACCGGACGCGGTCGATGTACGTCTCTTCGATGTCGGCGCGCACCCACAGGCTGTCCGGATTGATGAGCGTGACCACCGGCTGGCCGGCGTTGACGTATTCGCCCGCGCGCGCGGCGCGGACATCGACGATTCCGGCAATCGGCGCGCGCAACTCGGTGTAGGCGAGGCGCACGTCGGCTTTGCGCGTCTGTGCCTGGGCCGCGGCGTGCGCCTGTCGCGCTCCCGCGAGCGCGCTGCGTTTGGCCGCAACCTGGTCCTCGGCTGCGCGTGCGAGCGCCACGGCGGCACGCTGCGCTTCCACTTGCCGGGACGACGCCTCGAACCGCGAGAGCGCGACGGTGTATCCTGTCCGAGCGGAGTCGACCTGCTGTGACGACACGGCGCCGGCGTTGAGCAATGGACCGTAGCGATCGTAGACTTGCTTCGCGTTCACCATGGTCGCAGAGTCCATGGTGGCTTGTGCGATCGCCGCGGCGAGCGTCGCTTCGCTCTGGCGCAGCTGTTGGTCGGCCTGCGTTTTTTGATATTTGAGATCGGCGGCGCTCTGCTTGACCTGCGACGCCATCGCTTGCGCGTTCTGCGCGTAGTAGTTCTGATCGGCGGCGAGCTCGGCGGGCGCGAGGACGGCCAGGAGCTGGTTCTGCGTGACCGAGTCGCCTTCGGCCACGAGGAGTTTGTCGATTTGGCCGCCCACCTGCGGGCTCACGATGACGTCGTTGGTGGTGACGACGCCGGTAAGCACGAGCGATGTAGGCGGGCGGGTGACGAAATAGATGATGGCGATGGCGGCGAGGAGGGCGGCGCCTCCTCCGGCGGCCAGCTGCTTTCGAGTCATGGCGGTGTGGGGCTCCAGACCGGCAAGTGCGAGTGCGGCCGGACAGCGAATTCAAACAATTGTATTAAACGGTCGTTTGAATCTCAAGGGGCGTGTCTTCGGCGGAGGCGGTCATGAAGGCGTTCTTGGCACGGTGGCGTCCCGCGCACGTGGTAACGGCGTGGGTCGTCTATTGGATCGGACTGGCCGCCGCCACGTTGACGCCGACGATCCGGGCGTTCAGCCGGGCGGCGAGCGCTCCGAAAGACACCGCCAACGTGTCGGTGTCGATGGCTAACACGGTGTTGAAGCTCACCGTCACGACGCCCGGACGGGTGGCGTACGAGGCGACCGCCTCGCTGGGGCACATGGCGCTGTGGATCGGCGTTCCGCCGCTCGCGCTCTATGCGCTCTGGCTGTTCACGCGCCGGCGTCCGGGCGGCGCGCCCGCTGCGTTAGGCGGGGCCGATCCCGATGCCCTTCCGCGGCCCGCAGCGCCGGACGCCGCGCAGACCACTCACGTTCACTCGCGAGCTCCCCATGCGTGACCTTGGCAGGCGTCGTCGCGGTTTCCTCACGGCAGCCGTCCTGCTCGCGGCCGGGGCGGTTCTGGCGGGCGCTCGACCGGCGTCCGGGCCTGCAGCCGCCGTTAGGCGGGCACCGGCCGACACGACGGCGGAGGCGCCGTGGCGCGCCAAGGTGCGCGCCTTTGCCGAGGCGCACCTCCAGCACACGGCGTGGGGGCCGGCGCACGGCCGCCGCGACTACGAGATGACCCTGCAGCTCGCCAGGGCCGAGGGCCTAACGGTGGACGACGACGCGCTCTACGCCGCCGCGTACCTGCACGACATGGGCGGTATCCCGCCGTATGCCGTGCCCGGCGTGGACCATGGCGACCGCTCGATCCAACTCGTCGACAGCATCCTTCGCGACGCGGGGTTCCCGATGCAGAAGTCGGCGCTGGTGAAAGAGATCATCGACCACCATCAGTACTACCGTCCGCCCGACACGCTCCGGGTGGCGGTGCTGTTTCGCGATGCGGACATCCTCGACTTCATGGGGGCGATCGACGTGGCGCGCATCCTCTCGCTCACCACGCGCGAGAAGTTCACGCCGGACCTGCCGCATGCGGTGGCGGTCATCAAGCAGCAGATGACGGAGATGCCCAAGCTGCTCCAGAGCGACGCAGCCAAGCGTGAAGGCGAGAAGCGGGCGCGCGAGATGCAGCAGTATCTCGACGCGCTGTCGGCCGAGTCAGACTCGCTCACCGTGCTCTAGAGAGAGCTGCGTCTGGACGGGCAGGATTGCCGCGGCTCGAAGGAGAGTGTGGTGCCCAGCGCGTAGGGCTGGCTGATACGCTCATTTGGACACGGACACGAGCGTATCGGCCAGCCTCCGCGCCTTGGGCGGAGGCAATCCTCCCCGTCCCTCGCATCCTTTTCGTATCCTTGGCACCCTCTACAGAGGAGCCGGATTTCCAGCCCCGACATCGCGCACGCTTGCCCGCTGTCTCCGACAAGCGCGAACAGCAATTCAGGCGCCGTTCAACATGTGGGCCCGCCTAACGGCCGTCACCCGCGGCGGCGCGTCGCGGCCGTCGTACTGCGGTCACTTTCCCGCTCGCTCCGCCGCCGCAGAAAAAACGATCGGCGCCATCTGACTCGAGTCCCGACACGCCGGTGCCGCGAGGCATGTCAATCGTCTCGAGCACGGCACCGGTTCGTGGATCGACGCGTCGCACGTCGCTCTCGTCGTTCTCCCAGGTCGCGTGCCACAATTCGCCGTCAACCCATGTGACACCGGTAACGAACCGGTTCGATTCGATGGTTCGCTTGATTGCGCCAGTCTCCGGATCGATCTCGTAAATTTTTCGCTCGCGATACTGGCCTACCCAGAGGGTACCTTCGGCCCACGCGAGGCCGGCGCTGCCGTCTTTGGAAGGCGCGGGGATGGTGTTGACAACGCGGCCCGTTTCGGGATCAACTTTGTGAATTTGGTCACCGGCGATCTGATACAGATGGGTGCCGTCGAACGCCGTTCCGGCGTGTGACGGCACGTCGATCGAACGAATCGGTTCGCCGCTCGCCGGATCGATGGTGTGCAGTTTGTCGCCGGACGCGAGCCACACGTTGCGGCCGTCGTACGTGACGCCGTTCACGCGTGCGATGCCGGGAAACGGGCCGTATTCCCTCACGATTTCGGCGCGCGATCGAGACATGCGTGGACCTCACGCAGTGGGAAGTGGTGTCGGCAGCAGCAGCGTCGTCGTGAACCCGACCGCGGGCGGCGTCGACCAACGACGCGCACGTCCGCGCCCAACGGACTGCACTTTCCCCGCCGATGCGAGGCTGTCCAGCTCGCGCTGCACCGTGCGTTGACTCGTCCGGAGGGCCAATGCGAGCGCCGAGCTCGACCAGGACTCTCCATCGGCGAGAAACGCGAGCACCGCGGCCGTGTGTCCATCGACGGGCGGTATGAGCACGACGACACGCCGCCGCTTCGGCGCCAGCGCGAACCCGTCCTCGGTGGCGGTCACGCCGGCGAGTGGTCTGAGTATTCGCCGCAGCCGCGCGATCTCCACCCGGAGTCGCGCGCGGTGCGATTCGTCCACAAACTTGGCGCCGAACGCCCGCGCGAGCAAGTCGCGGCGCGTGGCTCCGCCGGGCCAGGCTTCGCCTAACGCGCGGGCGATCGCGAACAGCACCGGCCGGCCGGCGAGCGACACCATCGTTCCCGGATCGCGCACGACGAGTCGGCACGCATCCACGACGAGCGCGTTGGACGTGAACACGCATTCCACCTCTTCGAGCAACAGCAGGCGCTCGACGCCGTTCGCGATCAGGCGAGCCGCCGGCGCCGCGAGCGCCTCGAATGCGTGCTCGACTTCGGCGGTGAGCCCCGGGATGCCCGCGCGCTCTGACGCGCGCGCGGCGCGTGCCAGCGCGGACCGCGCGGATTTCGTGCGCAGGCGCCGCATCGCCATGCCGGCGACGGCAAGGTGGTGGGCGGTCCGCCAGGCGGGCGGGAGCGGCCGCGGATCGAGCGCGGTCAGCGCCGCCTCGGCGTCGTCGAGGCGGCCGATCAGCAGCATCCGCCTAACGGAAAGGTAGCGCGCGTACGCCGCGTTCAACCGGTCGCCGTGGGCGTCGAGCGTGGCGCGCGCGGCTTCCAGCGACCGCGCCGGCCAGCCGAGCTCTCGCGTCGCGAGCGCGATTTCCGCCTCGGCCCCCACGCATCGGGCGCGCGCCACGGCGTCCGTTGGGCGGAACGCGCGCTGCGCGCGTCGCAGGAGCGTCCGCGCGCGCACGAGATCGCCGAGCTGCGCCATCGCGATGCCGCGCAACGCCAGCGCCGGCGCGTCGTCGCGCAGCGCGATGAGGTTGAGCGCGCCGAGCGCGTCACCCGCCGCCAGGGCGCGCGCGGCCGCTGCGATCAGCGCGTCCATCGATGGAATCGCGACATACTTGTCACTCTCACCCGAGCCACGGTCGGCACTAAACATAGCTCGTGACGGGGATGCACCAATCACCCCGATGACCACCACGAGCCCGGGCGATCCGGCACAGGAGAACGATCATGTCGACACACACCAGCGGGACACGCGAACAATGGCTTGCCGCACGACTCGAACTGCTCGAGGAAGAGAAGGAGCTAACGCGACTGAGCGACACGGTCGCTCGCCGGCGTCAGGAGCTGCCGTGGGTTCCGATGACGAAGGACTACCGGTTCGAGACGGAACAGGGCGGTGCATCGCTGGGCGATCTGTTCGAGGGCCGCTCACAACTTCTGGTCTACCATTTCATGCTCGGTCCGAATGACGCCGTGGGATGCCCTTCGTGCTCGGCGATTGCGGATGGATTCAACGGCATCGCGACGCATCTGGCGAATCACGACGTGATGCTCTGGGCGGTGTCGCGCGCGCCACTCGACAAGATCCGGGCGTACCAACGGCGGATGGGGTGGACCTTCCCGTGGGCGTCGTCGTTCGGCAGCGATTTCAACGCCGACTTCAGCGTGTCGTTCACCGAGCAGCAGCAGCGCGAGGGCAACATGGAGTACAACTACCGGCGCCTGCAGCCGTCGAAGAACCCGGCTGAGCGCGAGATGCCCGGGATGAGCAGCTTTGCGCGCGAGGGCGACACGGTGTACCACACGTACTCGACGTACGCGCGCGGGCTCGACGGGTTATGGGGCATGTATCAGTGGCTGGACCGCGCGCCGAAAGGGCGGAACGAATCCGGCGCGTGGCTGCGCCGCCGGGACGAATACGGCGCGCGCTGAGCACGGGATGCCTAACGTGCTCATGCCGGGGATGCCGCAGTCCGGTGCGACGTGGCTCTTCGCCGCCCTCTGTTCCATCGGCATGTGGACGGCGATGATGGCGGCGATGATGCTGCCATCGTTGCTGCCGGCGCTCTGGCGCTATCGGCGCGCCGCGGCCCGCGCGGGCGCGGCGCGGCCGGTCTGGCTGGCGGTGCTGGTCGGCGGGGGATACTGCGCCGTCTGGGCGGCGGCCGGCCTCCTGGTGTGTCCGTTAGGCGTGGCGCTGGCAGCGGCCGGACGCGGCCGGCCGCTGCCGGCGTCGCTGTTGGGCGGAGTGGTCGTGCTGCTTGCCGGCGCCTTCCAGTTCACCTCGTGGAAGACGCGGCACCTCGCCGCCGCGCGACACGCGCCGGTGCTCGGCGGCCAGCCGACGAGCGCCGCCGCCTCGTGGCGGCACGGTGTGCGTCTCGGTCTGCACTGTTGCCGGAGTTGCGCCAACTTGACCACGGTGTTGGCTGTGATCGGCCTGATGGATGTCCGCGCGATGGCGGCGCTGACGGCGGCAGTGACGGTCGAACGCCTCGTGCCCTCGGGCCGCGGCGGGGCGCGAGCGGTCGGCACGGCGGTCGTCGTCGCGGGCGTGGTCCTCATTGCCCATGCGGCGCGGCCGGGCTGACCGCGCCCCGGCCCACGGTTAGGCGGTCAGGAGCGTCCTTTCAGGTGGCGCAGCGTCGCGCTGTCGGCCACGAACGTGAACGGCTGCTCGACCACCTGCTGCACCTTGTGTCCCTTGAGGACTGCCGGGACGTACACGGCGTGCTGGAGCGCCCGCCTAACGGAAATGGTGAATTCCGGATCCGT
>DAHUXU010000157.1 GCA_027307005.1 Gemmatimonadota bacterium | reverse complement strand
CCGTCGGCGAGCATGGAGAAAACGTTGCTCGTCGGCGACTTTCTGCTGGTCAACAAGGCGGTGTACGGGGCCGAGATCCCGTTCACGCATCTGCGCATGCCGGCGTTTCGCCGGCCGCAGCGCGGCGAGGTGATCGTCTTCCATTTCCCGAAAGACCGCGTCACGCCGTACGTGAAGCGTCTCATCGGAATGCCGGGCGACACGGTGGAAATGCGCAATGATACGGTGTTCGTGAACGGCGCCGCGATGCGCGAGCCGTACGTCGAGCACGTGCAGCCGGACTCCGATCAGTCCTTCGCAGATTTTGATTGGCAGCGCAATTTTTTGGTCAAACGCGCAGAAGCAAGCGCGGGCTATCATCCCTCTCGTAACACGTGGGGTCCGCTGATCGTCCCCCCGAACAGCTACTTTGTCCTCGGCGACAATCGCGACATCTCGTCGGACAGCCGCTACTGGGGCTTCGTGCCCAAGTCGCTCTTGATTGGCCGACCGATGTTCGTGTACTACAGTTACGCACACGACGACAAGCACTCATATCCGTGGCTCACCGACATTCGGTGGCACCGGCTCGGAACGATAATCCACTGAGGCACCCCCGGCCCATCGGGATTCACGTCCCCGACCGAGCCGCCGCGCGCGGCGGTGTTCGCCCGCAGGAGCTGTCGTGCGTATGGCCGTAACCGGCAACAAGAAGGCGTCGTTCGACGAAGGGTCGCTCGACCAGTACCTCCGCGACATCAGCGCGTATCCGCTCATCGATCGCGAAGAGGAAGTGCGATTGGCGCAGCGGATTCGCGTCGGCGACGGCGATGCGCTGGACAAGCTGGTGCGATCCAATCTCCGATTCGTCGTCTCGGTCGCAAAAAAGTATCAGAATCAGGGCGTGGCGCTGGCCGACCTGATCAACGAGGGCAACCTCGGGCTCATTCGCGCGGCCCACAAGTTCGACGAGACGAAGGGCATCAAGTTCATCTCGTACGCGGTGTGGTGGATTCGGCAGGCGATTCTGCAGGCGTTGGCGGAACAGTCGCGCATCGTGCGCGTGCCCTTGAACCGCGCGGGAACGCTGCACCGCATCGGCAAGCGCGCGAACGCGCTGCTCCAGGAGTTGGGCCGCGAGCCGACGCACGAGGAGATCGCGGAAGAGATGGACATCAGCGAGGAAGAGGTCGCGAAGACGATCTCGATCTCGCAGACCCACCTCTCGCTCGACGCGCCGCTCACACCCGGCGAAGACAACAAGCTCCTGGATTATCTGCCCGACAATCTGAATCCGACGCCCGACGAGCAGACCTTCGAGAAGGCGCTCACGGAGGCGATCGAGGAATCGCTGTCGTCGCTCAAGGAGCGCGAGGCGAAAATTCTGCGGTTGTACTTCGGGCTGGACGGCGAGGAGCCGATGACGCTGGAGCAGATCGGCTCTCTGTTAGGCATCACGCGCGAGCGGGTGCGGCAGATCAAGGAGAAGGCGTTGTCCCGCCTGCGCCACGTCTCGCGGGCCCGGGCGCTGGAGTCCTTCCTGGGGTAGCGCCCGCGCCGCCTGCGTTGCGTGGCGGTCGGGGAGGTATTACGTTTCTGGTCGTAGCGTAATACCGGAGGAGCACATGAAAACCGTGTCGTTCAAGTTGCCGGAAGCGCTGGACGACGCGCTCACCGAGCGGGCGCGCACGCGCAAGATGAGCCGCTCGTCCCTCGTACGCGAGGCGCTCGCCGCGTACACCGCGGCTGGTCGCGCGTCGGTCACAGCCGCCGT
Source organism: Gemmatimonadota bacterium (assembly GCA_027307005.1). Lineage (GTDB taxonomy): Bacteria > Gemmatimonadota > Gemmatimonadetes > Gemmatimonadales > Gemmatimonadaceae > JADGGM01. The sequence continues at coordinate 2,383 of DAHUXU010000157.1, read as the reverse complement.
CGACGCGGTCACATCGGGTGTGAACGGGCCGCGCCACCTGTCGTCGAACCCGAAGTACAGGGCGCATTACGGGAAGTGACGCGCGTTCTGATCGATACCGGCCCGCTCGTCGCGCTCCTCAATCGGCGCGATCACTATCACCCCTGGGCGCGGTCGGTGCTCGACACGGTCGCGCCGCCGGTGTTCACTTGCGAAGCCGTGCTCTCCGAGGCCTGCTTTCTTCTGTCGCGCGTGGAGGGAGGCGCGGAGGCGGTGCTCGCGCTGGTCCAATCGGACATCATCCGCGTCGACTTTCAGATCGGGCTCGAGATCGCTGCCGTGCGCCATCTCATCGAGCGGTATGCGAACGCGCCCATGTCGTTCGCCGATGCCTGTCTCGTGCGCATGACCGAGCTCGAGGTGCAGAGCGTGGTCCTCACGCTCGATGGCGACTTCAGGCGCTACCGCCGCAACCGCCGGCACGTCGTGCCGGTGATGATGCCGCGCTAGGCGGAGTTGCGTCTCGTCGTCCCGGGGATAACGTATCCAGCGATTCGCGGACGTCGTACCACTCCAACCGTCACCGCCACACATGCTCCGATTCTCGAACCGGGTGTTCGCGCTCGCGACCGCCGGTGTCGCGCTCGCACTGCTTGCCTCGCGCGCCGCTGCGCAGGATGAGGACGAATCGCCCGAAGCGCGCACGCACGCCGCGGCGGTCCAGGGCGTCGGCATCGACGCGCTCAAGTTCCGCTACATCGGGCCGCAGGGAAATCGCGTGGCCTCGGTGGTCGGAGAGCCGGGCAATCTCAACGTCTACTACGCGGGCGCGGCATCGGGTGGCATCTGGAAGTCGGTGGATGCGGGCATTCACTGGCGGCCGGTGTTCGACTCGATGCCCGCGCAATCGATCGGCGCGATCGCGATTGCACCATCCGACCATCAGATCGTGTGGGCCGGGACCGGCGAGAGCTTCATTCGGAGCAACGTCTCGATCGGCGACGGCGTCTACAAGTCCACCGACGGCGGCGCGACGTGGACGCACATGGGGCTCGAGAACTCGGGACGCATCTCGCGCATCGTGATCGATCCGCAGAACGCGAACACCGTGTTCGTGGCGGCAGAGGGGCAGGGATACGGCGCGCAGGCGGATCGCGGCGTGTATCGGAGCACCGACGGCGGCAAGACGTGGGACAAGGTGCTGTTCGTCAACGACTCGACGGGCGCGTCCGATCTGGCGATGGACCCCGTGAACCCGCGCATCCTGGTGGCGGGCATGTGGTCCTTCGTCATCCACACGTGGGGCAAGTTCAGCGGCGGGTCGGGCAGCGGCGTGTACATCTCGCACGACGGCGGCACCACGTGGGCGCGCGCCACGCAGGGCCTGCCCAAGGGTCCGTTAGGCAAAGTGGCCGTGGCCATCGCGCCCAACGACCCGAGCCGCTGGTACGCGCTCATCGAAACCGGCTGGGAAGGGAAGGGCGCCCTCTGGCGCTCCGACGACGGCGGCGACCACTGGCACGTCGTCTCCTACAGCCACCTCCTGGCCGAGCGTCCGCACTACTACACGCGGATCATGGTGTCGCCCGCGACGCCTAACGAAGTGTACTTCCCGTCCAACTTCCTCATGCGCTCGCTCGACGGCGGCGAGACGGCCGTGGTGATGCCGTGGGGCGGCGACACGCACGACATGTGGGCCGATCCGACCAACGCCGACCGCATGATGATCGGCGATGACGGCGGCGTGCAGATCACCACGACGCACGGCCGCCAGTGGCACCGCGTGGTGCTGCCCATCGCGCAGATCTATCACGTCGCCGTCGACAACGAGGTTCCGTACAACGTCTACGGCAACGAGCAGGACTACACCGCCGTGCGCGGTCCCAGCAACAGTGAGGGGTTCAGCATCCCCTCGGCCCTGTGGCAAACGACGGCGGGATGCGAGTCGGGCTTCTCGTATCCCGATCCGGTGGACACGACCATCGTCTGGGGCGGATGCTACGAGGGCGGTCTCGAGAAGTTCGATCTGCGCTCCAAGCAGTCCTTCTCGGTGGATCCGTGGCCGGACCGCTCCCTGGATTCGCCGGCCGACAGGGCCAAGTACCGCTGGAACTGGACGCAGCCGCTGGCGCTCTCGCCGTTCGACCACAGCACCGTGTACGTGGGCAGCCAGTACGTGCACCGCACGACCGACGGCGGCAAGACGTGGACGATCATCAGTCCCGATCTGACGACCGATGACACGGCCCACATGCACAGCTCTGGCGGCCTAACGGACGACAACCTGGGCGTCGAATATTGCTGCACGCTGTTCGCGATTGCCGAGTCGCCGCTCACGCGCGGCCTCATCTGGACCGGGTCGAACGACGGCAAGGTCCACGTGACGCGCGACGCCGGCGCGCAC
>DAHUXU010000137.1 GCA_027307005.1 Gemmatimonadota bacterium | reverse complement strand
CGGAATTGCGCGCCCTCGGCGTCGATGTGGCAGGTGTCCGCGGAGCTGCGTGTGAGGACGGCGACCGGCTCGGACCGGTGTCGCGCGTTCGAGTTTCCGCGCTCGCCCGGTGCGCAGGCCGGCGGAGTTGGGCGCACGGGTCAGCGCCGGCTTCATGGCTGCGGCGCGGCGGCGAGGAGCCGCGCGAGGCGTCTACGTCGCCCGCAGGGCTTCAGTGAGTCCGGCGGCATCCGCGATCACGACGGCCAATCCGTTAGGCAGGGCCCGCTCGAAGTAGGCATCCACGAGCGCGGACTGCTCGGCGACCACCGGTTTGACGAGTACGAGCCGCCGTGCGCCGAGCTCGCCCGCGACCCACGCGGCGATCGAGTCGCTCGTGACGTCCCAGCTGTGCGGCAGGGGATCACGGGCGCGCAGCCAGCGGTAGGGCGCGAGCACCGGGAGCCGACCATGCACGAGCGAGCCGGTAATTTCGGCGGGGTGTTCGACGAGCCGGGCGCTCGCCGTGCGCGAGGCGATGAGCAAGGCATGCTGGTCCATGGCGAGGACCGCCATCCAGTGAGAGGCGTCGGCGCCGATGCGCAGCCTCGTGTCGACGTTCCGGACGACATCGGCGAATGGTCCGCCGCCGGGGACGACGGCCAAACCATCACCGTGGGCGATGGCGCTCTCGAGCGCGCGGACGACTGCATCGAGTGGTCCTGGCGTCGAGAGCAGGGCGCCGCCCACCTTTACGACGGTATCGACTCGCGAGGTCATGCCGGGATGCGCGCGCGGAGCACGGCGACGGCGGCGGCGGGCGCCGCGCGCGAGGCGGCGCTGCCTAACGTTTCGGCGAGGGTCACGCAGGGAACCACGAGGCGTCGCGCCGCGCGCTCGGCGACAAAGGCGCCGAGCCCTGCGGCGACCACCGGAGCGTGCGGAGCTGTGCCGACGCGGACGCGTGCAAGCGCAGCCGACGTGCGCGCGATCTGGGCGTCGGCGACGTGAGCGGCGATGTGGTCGATGGCGCGATCGTCGAGGGTCTCGCGGTCGGCGCACACGATGCGGGCGAGCCGTTCTCGTACGAACTCGCGTGCGACGGGCCGGCCGTCGGGTGTGCCGGTATCGTAGTCGGCGGGCAGGAGATCGCCGTTCCAGACATGCACATCACCGGACAGGGCGAACGCTTCGGCAGACACGCCGGCCGACGAAGCGCCGAGCGGCACGTCGTGGACGATGGCTTCGATGGGCGTCCGGAGGACGCCGAGATAGAGCAGCTCTCCGTTAGACAGGCGTTCGGCGTCGGTGCGGCCGGCCGCGGCGACCGCGCCGGCGGCGATGGGAATGATGTCGGTGGTCGTGGATCCGACATCGATGCGCGGTGCGTTAGGCCAGGTGAGCGCGACGACGGATGCCGTGGCGCGCCAGTTCGCGGCGGCGGCCTGAAGCGGGTAGCGGCGCGCTTCCTCGGGGCTCACGAAGCATCCGTCCACGGTGTACACCGAGATCTCGTCGTCGGGGAACGCAGCGGAGAACGCGTCGAGCACGAAGGTCACACCCTCGCGTTTGGTGCGGAAGAGCTGCGAGAGCTCGGCCGTCATGGTGAGCGCGTGGGGGCAGCCGGACGGCAGCGCCGCCGCGCGCGCCGCGGCGCGGAGTGCGCCGACGAGCTCCGCAGGTGTCCGCTGGATCTCGAACGGGCGCGTGCGCGCATGCACGACGCGCCCGTCCTCGACGACGGCGATTTTGACGTTGACGCCGCCGATGTCCCAACCGGCCACGATCGGCGGCGTCACAAACCTGTCCCGTTAGGCGGCGGATGCAGCTGATTCCCGTGCTCGACCTGCGCGGCGGGCGCGCGGTGCACGCTCGCGGCGGCGACCGGTCGCGTTACGCGCCTCTGGTCTCGCGTGCTGCGCCCGGTGCGGTGCCCGGCGACGCCCTCGCGATCGCGGCGGCGTTCGCCGCGTTGGGCGCGCGACGTCTCTACGTCGCGGATCTGGATGCGATCGAAGGACGCGCGCCGCAGGAATCGTTGGTGCGCGAGTGCGCACGCGCGGCCATCGACCACGGCGGCGCGCAGATCTGGCTCGACGCCGGTATTGCGGGGAGTGCGGACGCGGCGCCGTGGGCGTCGGTCCCGGGCGTGGAGCGGGTCATCGTAGGACTCGAGAGCATCGCCGGCATGGACGTCGTCGCCGATGTCGCGCGGGCGGTTCAACCACTGCGCGTCGCGTTCAGCCTGGATCTTCGGGATGGCGCGCCTCAGGCCCGCTCGGACACGTTGGCTCGCGCAGCGCCGCTCGCACTGGGGCGGGCGGCGGTGCGCGCCGGAGCGAGCGCCGTGCTGCTCCTCGATCTCGCCCGCGTGGGCAGCGGCGCCGGCGTCGACGAAGCGCTGGCAGGGCGCATGGTCGCGAGCGCTGCACCCGCAGAGTTGATCGTCGGGGGCGGCATTCAGGATCTCGACGCCGTGCGCCGATTGGCGGTGTTGGGCGTGCACGGTGTCCTCATCGGAAGCGCGCTGCACGACGGCCGGATCGATCCGCGTTCGCTCGCCGCCTTCGCCGCATCCGCGGCGCCGGCCTAACGGGCCGGCGCATCGCGCGCTCGTGTCAGGGCGTGTGATCTGTTCCCGTCGAGTCGGTCTTCGGCTGCGAGGGGCGGCCGGCCGGCATGTCGGGCATGTCGCTCATCGGCATATCGCGCACCTTGGCGTCCCCCGACGCGCGCGCGGCGTGTCCGCCGGCGCCTTTCTGTTGTCGCGATGCGGTTCCGGCCGGGTGCTCGTTCATGTCGGTCATGATCGGCAGGGTGGCGATATCGCGTTGCACCTGCGGGTCGTTGAGATCGAGCTTGGGCCAGGCGGCGCCGTCGTCGGGGACGAAGGCCCCGTTGATGTGTCCCATGCCTCCGTTCTTGAACGTTTCGCTGGTCGGGTTGTCGTACTCGGCGACGACCCGGTATGGGTGGTGCGCCTTGAGGGCGAGCGCGTCGCTGTTGAAGCCGAAGATGAAGCGGCCGACGCCCTCCACGTGGCCGTCGTGGTCGCGGCGCGCCTTGAGCCGGGCGAGGACCTTTCCGTTCGTCGCATCCTGGAGCTCGAGGGTGCTGCCGTAGTCGTGCAGATGTCCGCCGATGCCGACGAGCTTTCCGCCGATCGGGAGCTCGAATTCATAGCTGTGCGTGGATTTTCCCGGGGGCACGTCGAACGTGGTGACGCCGCCGATGTGGTTGTTCACATCGACGTAGAAGGGCATCACGGACAGCACGTTGTGTCCCGCGGCCGGCGTGTAGAGCAGCGTGATTTCGAGGTAGGCCGCGTCGATGTCCTTGCCGGTTTCGTTGTGGAACATGGCGTACATGCCGAGCTTTTCGCCTAACCGCATGGGGACGCCCATGGAGGCGGGGAGCTCGACGGGGTCGGTTTCGGCGCCCCAGCCGAAGAGGCGCTCGACGGCCGGGTAGACCAGCTGGCGGCGGTCGAAGTTGACGCCGATGAGATGGTGCAGGATGTCTCGCGGCAGCGCGTTGCCGGCGGCATCGCGCATGCGGACGCTGAAGCCGCGCAGGTATCCATCGACGGGCCAGGCGAACGGCATCACATCGTTCGGCGTCATGTTCGACATGTCCATGCGCGCATCCATCGCCGGCAGACGGAACGGTCCCGCGGTGACGATGATCCGGGAGTGCGCCGAGTCGACGCGGACTTCGATCTTGGGCGGTGTGACCGGAAGCACGGCCGCGGCCCGCGGGGCCGGGACGGCGAACAGCGTCGTGGCAGCAAGCAGTAAAGTCACCATGATGTCTATCCTTGACCGTTAGGCATTGAGCAAGATCAGCCGAGCGTTCCTCGATACGTGGCGGATTGGCCGAAGCTTTCTTCCACTTCCATCTCGATGGCCGTGAGGTGCGCCACGGTGCCTGCGCCTAACTCGGTAAGGAACCGCGTGGCCAGGTGGCGTGCGAGCATCTCGACGGTGGTGTTCGGGATGGGCAGCAGTGCGCAGTCCCGCACCGGGAAGACATAGCGCAATGTGCCCTCGTAGTCGACCGACACCGTTTGGTCCCTGGTGACGATGCCGAGCTTCGGGTTCTCGAGCGGCAGCAGGACTTTATGGTCGATCTCGTCGCAGAGTTGGCGCATGAGCCGTTTGACCAGCGAAAAATCGAGCACGTACCAGCCGTCTTCATCGATCGCACCGTCGAGCGCCACGCCGACGCGATAG